>NZ_JALHPM010000113.1:0-22699 GCF_022842525.1 Luteitalea sp. | reverse complement strand
CGGTGGCGCCGCCCCGCCGCCGCCGCCCGCCCCCCTGCCCGAGCCCGAGCCGCCCGTGGCCTCGGTACCGGTCGAACCGGCCATCTCGGGCACGTCGGTGGACTACAACGCGCGCTCGCTCGACGAGCTGAACCGCGAGAGCCCGCTCCAGCCGGTCTTCTACGGCTACGACAGCGCGGACGTGGCTGGCGACATGCAGGCCGCCCTGACCAAGAACGCGGAGATCCTCCGTCAGTATCCGAGCTGGGTGGTCACGATCGAAGGACACTGCGACGTCCGGGGGACCGCCGAGTACAATCTGACGCTTGGTGAGCGTCGCGCCCAGTCGGCGCGCGCGTACCTGATTTCGCTCGGAATTCCCGCCGAACGGCTCAAGACCGTGTCGTATGGCGCCGAGTTCCCGTTCGACCCGGGCACCACGGAAGAGGCCTACGCCAAGAACCGCCGCGCCCACTTCGTGGTCACCAGCAAGTAAGGACCGACATCCATGACGCGCATCGTGATCGGCGCCCTGACGGGCGTCCTGCTCGTGGGGCTGGCCCAGCCGGCCCACGCCGCCAACCGCGAACATCAGCAACTGATGGCGGACATCCGGATGCTGCAGGAGCAGTCGCAGCAGCTGCAGTTGGTGCTGGTGTCGCTGGCCGACACGCTGAAGACGCTCAACGCGAAGCTCGACGACCAGTCGAGCACGTCGCGCAAGCAGTTCGCCGACCAGAAGCTCCTCATCGACAATCTCAGCAGCGACCTGCGCGTCGTGCGCGAGCGTGTCGACGAGAACAACACGCGCGTCGGCACGCTCGGGCAGGAGCTCACGTCCCTGCGCGACGCCGTCAACACGCTGCCCTCGCAGCTGATGCCCCCGCCGGCGCCCGTGACGATGATCCCGGGTCCCGGAGGCACGATGGTGCCGGCACCGGCAGGTCCCGCCGCCGGCGCACCGGGGACGGCAGGTCCCACCGCCCCGGTCACGGCCGCACCGGTCCCCACCGGACCAGCGGGCGGGCTCTCGCCGCAGCGGATGTTCGACACCGCGCAGGCCGACTACGCCGCCGGCCAGTGGCCCCTGGCGATCTCGGGGTTCGAGCAGTTCATCCGCTCCTTCCCCACCAGCGACAAGTCCGACGACGCGCAGTTTTACATCGGGGAGTCGTACCAGCTCGACGGCAAGTTCAAGGAAGCCGTCGGCGCGTACGAGCAGGTCATCGCCGACTATCCGAGTGGCGACCGCGTGCCGCAGGCGCTGTACAAGCGCGGCGTCGCCCTCAGCCTGCTCGGGGAGAACGACCGCGCCCGCGAAAGCTTCCAGCAGGTGATCCGCAACTACCCGCAAAGCGAGGTCGCAGTGCTGGCCAAGCAGGTGCTCGACGGGTTGAATCGGCGCCCGCGGGACTAGCGGCGCGGCCCTCGTGCTTGGCAGGATGTGTCAAACGCCGTGCGCGTTCGTCGTCAGTCCCATGTCGTGATCTGCGCATGACGCATGAGGCATGAGGCTTGACTGGTACCCCCACGGGGTCGTGGGGGCGTGATGGGCCCGGGACGCCCGGGTAGAGAGAGAAGAGTCAGCGTATGGGCAGCGTCAACAAGGCGATCCTGGTCGGCAACCTCGGGCGGGACGCGGAACTGAAGTTCACCGGCAACGGCTTCGCGATCGCGCGGTTCAGCATCGCCACCACGGATCGCCGCAAGGACAGCAAGACCGGCGAGTGGGTCGAGAAGACCGAGTGGCACCGCATCGTCCTGCTCGGCAAGCAGGCCGAGTCCCTCCAGGACTACCTGAAGAAGGGCAAGCAGATCTACGTCGAAGGCCGCATCGAGACGCGGTCGTGGGACGACAAGGACGGCCAGAAGCGGTACACCACCGAGATCGTGGCCGACCGGATCCAGTTGCTCGGCGGCGCCGGTGGTGGCGGTCGCGGTGGGAGCGGCGGCGGGCGCAGCGAAGACGACTACGACTACGGCGGCGGCTCGGGTGCCTCGAGCAGCAGTGGCGGCAGCAGCGGCGGCGGCTTCGACCCCATGGGCGGCGGCGAAGGCGACGACGACATTCCGTTCTAGGCGCGCCGACGCCTGACGCGCACGGTCATGCGGCACATCCACGCGTCATGTCAGTCCGATGACGGTCTGACATGACGCCTCGCCCCTTCGGTACCACCGGGTCCCTCCTCTCCCCCATTGCCTTCGGCGCGATGCGCATCACTGCGGATGCCGACGGCACCTCGTCGGTGCTGCGTCATGCGCTGGAGCGGGGGATCACGGCCATCGACACGGCACGGAACTACGGCGACAGCGAGGCCATTGTCGGGCGCACCTTGCGCGCGTGGCAGGGGCCGCGCCCCTGGATCTCCACGAAGGTCAAGCCCCTCGACATCTCCAACTGGCGCTTCTACGTGCCGATGGCCCACCAGTTCACCCCCGCGAGCATCGTCGAATCGGTGGAGACGAGTTTGCGAACGCTGGGCGTCGACTGCGTGGACTTCGTGCAACTGCACCAGTGGTACTACCGGTGGGGCCGCGAGACCGCCTGGCTCGAGACGCTGCATCGACTGCGCGACCAGGGCAAGGTGCGCTCTGTGGGTGTCAGTGCCCAGGACCATGAGCACGATGCCCTGCTCGGCCTGATCGAGACCCGCCGGGTCGATGGCGTGCAACTGGTCTTCAACGCCTTCGAGTCGCGGCCGCTGGTCAGCGTCGTGCCGCTGGCGTTCGAGCGAGGGGTCGGGGTCATCGCGCGGTGCCTCTTCGATCACGGCGGGGCCCTTGCTGGCGCCGCCACCCGCGAGTCCCTCAGTCGCGACGTCAAGCTGGCCATGGCCTCGCCCGAGATCGTCAGCGAATACCTGGCGCGAGTGGATCGCCTGCGACGCGAGGCCATCGACCACGGCATGGACCTGGTGGAACTGTCGGTCCGGTTCGCCCTGGGCCACCCCGGGATCTCGACCATCGCCACCTCGCCGGCCACCGCCGCTCATGTGGATGCGGTGATCGAGGCGGCGGCGAAGGGCCCGCTCGAGGCGGCACTCTTCGACCGGGTCTGCCGCGCACACGTGTGGGTCAAGAACTTCTACTACTTCAGCGCGGCCACCGTGGACGGCAACCCGCGCGTGCAGGCGTGAGGCACATGGACGACAGCCCGGCCGATCCGCTCGTGACCGCTGACGCCGCGTTGCATCGGCTGATCGAGGGCAACGCCCGCTACCGTGCCGGACACCCGCGCTTCACCGGCATGCGGCCCGAGATGCTGGCGGAACTCTCGCACGGTCAGCAGCCCTTCGCGACGATCCTCGGATGCGCCGACGCCCTCGTGCCGCCCGAACTGATCTTCGACGCCGTGCTCGGCGAACTGTTCGTGATCCGCGTCGCAGGCCACATCCACGCGCCCGATGCGTCCGCCAGTCTCGACTATGCCCACGCGTGTCTCGACACGCCGTTGCTGATGGTGCTCGGGCATGAGGGCTGCGGCGCCGTGCGGGCCGCGCTCGAGTCGCGCGCACGCCGCGCCTCGAGCGATCCAGGCATCGAGGGCCTCGTCGAGGCGATTCTCCCGGCACTGGCCGAGGTCAATGCCGAACTGTCGCCGGATCGGCAGCTGTCACGGGCCGTGGAGGCCAACGTGCGCCTGGCGATGACCCGCATCGCCGACTCGGCAGAGGGGCGTCGCCGACTCGAGGCGGGCCGGATGATGCTCGTCGGCGCCGTCTACGACGAGGGCACTGGACGCGTGCGGCTGCTCGACGTGGTCTAGGGCACCGCGACCCTGCCGACGTCACCCTCGTAGAGCGCGCGGAGCGCGGCATCGCGGGCCTCGTCGATCGTGCAGTCGCGCACGGCATCTCGCGCCTGCCGCAAGGAGGTCGCGGCCATGCTGAACTCGCGCAGACCGAGCCCGAGCAACACGCGCAGCAGCGCCGCATCCGCGGCCATTTCCCCACACACGGCCACGCGTCGCCCATGTCGCCGCGCCCCGCGCACGACCATGCGAATCAGCCGCAGCACGGCCGGGTGCTTGGGGTCGTACAGGTGCTGCACGCGGACGTCGCTGCGGTCGGCGGCCAGTGTGTACTGCGTGAGGTCGTTGGTGCCGATGCTGAGGAAGGCCGCATGTCGTGCCAGGCGGCCGGCGTCCAGCGCCGCGGCCGGCACTTCCACCATCACCCCGGCCGGCGGCGGCGTCATCCCGATCTTCTCCGCCTGCGCCCGCAGCATCGTGATGGCGCGCGCCACCTCGTCGGCGCTCGTCACGAAGGGGAACATGATGCGCAGGTTGCGCCCCGCGCCGGCCCTGATCAGCGCGCGCAGCTGACGCTCGAGCAACTCGGGGCGAACGAGGCCGAGGCGAAGCCCCCGCATGCCGAGCCGTTCACGTGGCTCGACCTCGAACAACTCCGGTAGTCCCATCTCCTCCGGCGTGATGTCGAACGTCCGGATGGTGACCTCGCGATCCCCTGCGTGGTCGAACACCGCCCGGTAGGCGTCGACCTGCTGCTGCTCGCTGACGTTGCCAATCGGCTGTCCGCCCAGCAGCAACTCCGAGCGCACGAGTCCGAGCCCGGCGGCGCCTTCGCGCAGGGCGAACGGCACGTCCTCGGGCCGTTCGATGTTGGCATACAGCTGCAGCGGCACATCGTCGGCCGTCAGCGCCGGGCCGCTGAGTGACGGCTGCGCCGCGGCCACGGGCTGCAGCCGATGGCGGGTGGCGGCGATGACGGCGGGCGGTGGGTCGATCGCGATCACGCCGGTCGTGCCGTCCACCAGCAGGACAGCGCCCGGCGGTACCATCCGCGTCGCTTCCTGAAGGCCGACGACGGCCGGAATGCCCATGGAGCGCGCCAGGATCGCCGTGTGCGCTGTGCGCGTGCCGGCGTCGGTGGCGAGGGCAGCCAGGCGCGACCAGTCCAGTTGCGCCGCCACCGAGACCGGCAGGTCGTCGGCAACGAAGACGCACGGCTCGGCAAACCGCGCCAGTTGCGCGTTCAGCCAGTTGGCGTCACTGTCGTCGCGCTGCAGGTTGGCCCGGACACGCCCGAGGACGTCGCTGAGATCGCCGTGGCGCTCCTGCAGGTAGGGATCCTCGATGGCGCGCAGCCGCTGCATCAGTTCCTCGCCGGCCTCGACCACCGCCCACTCCGCGTTGACATGCCGCGATCGAATGAGGGCATCGGCGCGCTCGCGCAGCAACGGGTCGGTCAGCATCAGCAACTGCACGTCGAACATCCCGGCGATCTCGGCGCCGAGCACGTGACGGGTGCGGTCGCGAATCTCCTCGAGCTGCACCCGGGTGCGCTCGGAGGCGTCCGACAGCCGCGCCTGCTCGCTCGCGACGTCTTCGTTGGCGATGCGATAGCGGACGTCGTGCGCCCGCAGCCGAACCACCACGGCGGGGCCCACGGCCTCACCTGGTGCGACAGCCACCCCGGTCAGCATCAGCACGTCACGACTCCCCGAATCCCTCGGCCACGAGTGCGACCAGGGCCGCGACGGCAGGCTCGGCATCGGTCCCTTCGGCCCGGATGACGATCGACGATCCCCGCGCGGCCCCCAGCAACAGCAAGCCCAGAATGCTCTTGCCGTCGAGCTCACGCGACCCGCGCGCGACGCGGATGGTGGAGGCATACTGCGAGGCCAGCCGCACGAACCTCGCCGCCGCTCTCGCGTGCAGGCCCAGCGGATTCACGATCGTCACCTCGCGCGTCACCATGGCCGCGTCATCCCGCGTCGGGCCGCATCAGATCCGACGCCACGCGAATCGCCTCGCGGGCGTGCTCGCGGACCTGCCGCGCGATGCCGAGCAGGCCGGCGTGGCTGGGATCGAGATTGGCGAGCTTGACGAGCATCGGCAGGTTGACGCCCGTGATCACCTCGACCCGATCGTCCTCCAGGAAGGTGATGCCGAGATTGCTCGGCGTGCCGCCGAACATGTCCGTCAGGATGAGCACGCCGGAGCTGCCCTGCACGCGCGCCACCGCCGCGGCGATCTGATCCCGGGCCGCGTTCGGGTCGTCGTGCCAGCCGAGCGCCACGGCTTCGAAGCGCACCAGCTCCCCGGCGATCATCTCCGCCGCGTTGACGAGCTCATGGGCCAACTGGCCGTGGGTCACGACCACCACGCCCAGTCCCTGTCGATCGGTGTCAGGCACGTCAGTCCTCGCTGATCCTATTCCTGGGCGATGTCGCGATGGCGCACGCGCAGGCGAATGCCGCCGACGGTCGCCACGCGGCGCTTCAGCTCTTCGGCGATGGCCACCGACCGGTGCTTGCCACCGGTGCATCCGATCGCCACCGTCACGTAGCTCTTGCCCTCGGCGGCATAGCGGGGCAGCAGAAACGCGAGCAGATCGCCGACGCGCTCCAGGAACATCGCGTAGTCGTCGTACTGCTCGAGAAAGGCGCGGACCTCGGCGTCGCGGCCGGTGTGCGGCCGCAGGTCGGGTACGAAGTGCGGGTTGGGCAGGAACCGCGCGTCGAAGACGAGGTCGGCGTCCAGCGGCACGCCGTGCTTGAATCCGAAGCTGAGGAACGTGACCACCGGCCCGGCACTCGTGCCACGGTCGCGCGACGCCGCCATGAACGCATGCCGCAGTTCGTGCACGGTCATGTCGGTCGTGTCGATGATCTGGTCCGCCATGGACCGGATCGGCGCCAGTTGCTCGCGCTCGGCGCGAATGCCCTCGCTCACCGACTGGTTCTCGGCCAGCGGATGCGGGCGGCGCGTCTCGCTGAAGCGCCGCACCAGCGCCGCGTCCGTCGCGTCCAGGAAGATCAGCCGCGGTTCCAGCCCCGGCATGCCCTGCAGGGCCTGATAGGCCTCCGGGAAGGACTTCAGCAGCGAGCGCTCGCGGATGTCGACGACGACCGCGGCCCGGGTGATCTCGCCGCCCGTCCGGAGGGTGAGCTCGGCAAACGTCGGGATCAGCGCGACGGGCAGGTTGTCGACGCAGAAGTACCCGAGGTCCTCGAGGGCGCGAATCGCCTGCGTCTTGCCGGACCCCGACAGGCCCGTGAGCACGATGAAGCGGCTCATCGGGGCGTGATCCCCGGAGGCCGGGACGGGGGTGACGGGTGCGCGTCGACTCATGACTCCCCTGCCTTCAGTTCGGCCTCGAGGCGGGCCGCCAGGCGCTGCGCCGCCGAGATGCCGCGCGCGAGCAGCAGATGGCGTCGCGCTGCCACTTCGACGAGGATGCCGATGTTGCGGCCGGGGCCGACCGGCAACGTGACCACCGGCACCGGCAGGCCGAGCAGCGGCTCGGTCGCCTCGTCCAGCCCCAGTCGCTCGTACTCGGTGTGGCTGTCCCAGCGGACCAGCCGCACGATGAACTCGACCTGCATCCGCTGACGCGTCGAGGCCACGCCGAACAGGTCCTGGACGTTCATGATGCCCAGGCCCCGCACCTCCATGTGATGCCGGGTCAGCGCCGGCGAGGTCCCGACCAGCACCGACCCGCGACGCGTGATCTCGACGGCGTCGTCGGCCACGAGGCGGTGACCGCGGACGACGAGGTCGAGCGCACATTCGCTCTTGCCGATGCCGCTCTCGCCGAGCAGCAGCACTCCGAGGCCGAGGATGTCCACGAGCACGCCGTGCATCGTGGTCATCGGCGCCAGTCCCTCCTCGAGCACACCCGTGAGCGCCACGAGGGTCTCCGACGTCAGGACGTCGGTCGACAACACGGGCACGCCACGCGCGTCGGCCATCTCGACCAGCACGGGGTCGATCGGCAGGCCTGCCGTCACGACCACGCAGGGCAATCCTGGCCGCAGCACATCCCGCAGGCGGATGGCGCGTTCCCCGGGTTCGAGGCCGGCGAGATACTGCACCTCACTCCGCCCGAACAGCAGCACCCGCCCGTCTTCGAGGTACTGCGGCTGCCCGGTCAGCGCGAGGCCCGTCTTCTGCAGGGACACCCGCGTGATGCGGCGCCCCAGTCCCGAGCCCCCGGCACGCAGCGCCAGGTCGCCCAGCGGCGTCCCGGCGCACCGCGTCAGGAGATCACGGACCGTCAGGCCCTGCGAACCGGAGTCGGGGATGGCGACCATGGGGCCAGCCTTCGGTCAGGCGTCCGCGTCGACGAGGCCGACGTGCCCATCGGCGCGCCGCACCAGCACCTGGAGGCGATCCAGCGCGGCGTCTCGGAAGACCACCACGGAGCCGGGCGCGGCGTCCAGTCGCGGCAGGGCATCCTCGAGCAGCATCGGCTTGGCCGAGGGACGCCGGACGCGAATCACACGGGCCGACACGGCCTCCTGTTCCCCACGCACCGCGGCCCGACGCACCCGGGGCGCCTCGACGACGACGGCCTCGACGGCGTCCTTCGCCACGGCCGGACGCCGCTTGCGGGCCTCGAGCTTGCCCTTCACCTTCTCGGCCTGGTGCTCGACCTTGGCAATGGCCGCCGTCACCGCCGCGCGCGCCGTCGGGGCCTGGCCGTGGCCGCTCAGATCGTGATCGCCGCGCGTGGTCACGCGCACGTCGGCGTTGACGCGGTCCTTCTGGACCTGCAGCGCGACCTGTGCCGAGATGATGCTGCCGTGGAGGAGACGGTCCAGCTTCTCGAGCCGCGTGGTGACCACTTGTCGGAGAGCCGGCGTGATGGTGAGGTTGCGCCCTGTCAGCGCGAGCCGCATGAGCGGTCCTTTCGCGAGGTCAGTACAGCACCTTGCGCTGGTTGGAAGTGGGAATGCGAAGCTCTTCCCGGTACTTCGCGATCGTCCGGCGCGCGAGCACGAGTCCCTCGCGCTGCAGGATGCTGACGATCTTCGAGTCGCTGAGCGGCTTGCGGCCGTCCTCGGCCTCGATGATCTTGCGGATCCGCTGCTTGATCGTCACCGACGAGACGCTCTCGCCGAACGAGCTGCTGATGCCGCTGTGGAAGAAGTACTTCATCTCGAACACGCCCTGGGGCGTGTGCATGTACTTGTTGTTGACCACCCGGCTGACCGTGCTCTCGTGCATGCCGATGTCCTCGGCCACGTCACGCAGCACCAGCGGCCGCAGGTGCTCGATGCCCAGGTCCAGGAACTCCTTCTGGAACTGGATGATGCTGTTGGCGACCTTGATGATCGTCTTCTGTCGCTGATCGACGGACTTGAGCAGCCACAGCGCCGAGCGGAACTTCTCCTTGACGTAGGCCCGCGTCTCGGCCGCCGACTCGTCGTTCTTGTTGTCGAGCAGCCGCTTGTAGACCGGGCTGATCCGCAGCTGCGGCAGGCCGTCGTCGTTGAGCACGGCGACGTACTGGTCCTCGACCTTGACGATGTAGACGTCCGGCATGACGTACTGTGACGGCGCGGGGTTGAAGCGGCTGCCGGGCTTGGGATCGAGATGCCGGATGATCTCGATGTGCTCCTTGAGCTGCTCGATGGGCATGCCCATCCGCTTGGCGATCTCGGGCACCTGGTGGTTCTGCAGCAGGCGGAGGTGCTCACCGACGATCGTCTCGGCCGGCGTGTCGGCATGCCCGAGGTACCGCAACTGCAGCGAGAGGCACTCCTGGAGGTCGCGCGCGGCGACGCCGACCGGGTCGAGGTGCTGGAGAATCAGCAACACCGTCTCGACCTGCGTCTGGGACCAACCCCCCATCTGGGCCAGTTCGTCCACCGACGCCATCAGATACCCGTCGTCGTTCAGGTTGCCGATGATGGCTTCGCCGATCTCCCGTTGGTCGGGGGAGATGTCGGGACGCATCGACAGCTGCCAAAGCAAATGGTCGGCCAATGACCCGGACGTCGAGAGCGTGTTCTCGATCGGCGGCAGTTCCTTCACCTCGACCGGCATCCGCGATCGGTACCCGCCGTCGTCGAGGTACTCGCCGAAGAAGTACGCGTAGTCCTGCTCGTCCCAGTTGGCGTCGGGCCGGTCGGGCTTGGGGACCTCGGGCGCCTCGGGCTCGGAGGTCTGGGCCTGGGAATCCACCGCCTGGGCTTCCTCGGTGGGAATTTCCTCCAGCATCGGATTCTCGACGATTTCCTGCGTCAGGAGCTCAGCCAGCTCGAGCGTCGTCATCGGCAGCAGCTTGATGGCCTGCTGCAACGACGGCGTCAGGACGAGCTTCTGCGACAGGCGTGTCTGGAGCTTCTGCGTGATGGCCATGGTCTGGGCTACGTGAAGACGGAGATCTCAGTCGAGCCGGAAATCGGTCCCGAGGTAAATGCGCTTGACCTCCTCGTCGGCCGCCAGCTCGCCCGGCGTACCGCTCTTGAAGATGGTGCCTGCATGCACAATGTGCGCCCGATCCGTGATCTTCAGGGTCTCCCGGACATTATGGTCCGTAATCAGCACGCCGATGCCACGATTTTTCAGGTGGAAGATGATTTTCTGGATGTCGGAGACGGCAATCGGGTCGATGCCCGCAAACGGCTCGTCCAGCAGGATGAACTTGGGGTTGTTGACCAGGGCGCGCGTAATCTCTACTCGCCGCCGCTCGCCCCCGGACAGCGTGTAGGCCTTCGAACGGGCGAGATGCGACAGGGACAGCTCCGCCAGCAGTTCCTTGCACCGGGCCCGCCGCTGCGCGCCATCCAGACTCAGGGTCTCGAGAATGGCCAGCACGTTCTGCTCGACGGTCAGGCCCCGGAAGATCGACGCCTCCTGCGGCAGGTACGCCAGCCCCTTGCGGGCCCGGACGTAGATCGGGTCCTGCGTCACGTTCACCCCGTCGAGGGTGACGGTGCCCGAGTCCGGCCGCGTGAGCCCGACGCACATGTAGAACGTCGTCGTCTTGCCGGCGCCGTTGGGCCCCAGCAACCCGACGACCTCACCCGATTGCACTTCGAGGCTGACGCCGGCCACGACGGTGCGTCCGCCATAGGCCTTGGTGAGCCGGTCCGTCTGCAGCAGCGCCATTACGAGGGCTTCAGGGCGGGGCACGTCCCGGCGGTGCGGCCCTGCGTACGCGTGGACTGGTTGCCGTCCACGGTGATGACGTCCGATGCGCGGAAGAACGTCAGGCGCCGGCCCGTCGTCTCGCGACACTCGCTGGGGAACTGCTCGAGGACCACGACCGGCGTCCCGCCCATCACATAGCGCCCGTCCTTCGTGAAGTACGTCAGGCGCGCGCCGGTGGCGTGACGCGTCGACGTCTGCAGCGTGACGGCGTCGTAGGCCTCGAGGCGATCGAGCTCGCGGCCGCCCTCGAGCAGGAACATCTCGATCCGCGTGCCACGCAGGTCGCCATCCCGGGTGCTGACGAGCCGCGCCGTGTTGCGCAGGATCGCCTTCCGCTCCTTGTCGAGGTACTCGAGCTCGTTGGCGGTGCCGGTGGTCACGTTGCGTTCCTTCTTCCCACTCGCGGCATCCAGTTCCTCGAGTTCCATGACCGTGCGCACCGTGCCCACGGCCCGCAGGTTGCCGGTGTCCTCGTCGAGCGTGAGGGTGTCGCCCTTGATCGACGTCGCGCCCTGCCAGATCTGGGCGTCGCCCGTGTAGACGGCCTGCTTCGCCTTGCGTTCGAGCTTGCCGGCGGTGACGTTGACGGGCTCGTCGGCCTTGAACATGCCTGGACGCGCCGGCCCGTCGCCGCCGCCCTGCAGCACCGACCGCACGTCCGTCTCGGCCAGCACGTCGTCGCCGCCGCCCAGGATGTTGACGATGCGGGCCTGCACGGAGCCGCGGGTATCGTCGATGCGCGCCATCTGCGTCGTGCCTTCGGCACTCAACGTGATGTCGCCGGACTCGGTGCGATAGACGAGGCGCGGCGACGAGGCCGTCCGCGTGGCGTCCTTGACCGCCACCATGCCGTTGAACGTCGCGCGATCGATGGCGTCGAGGGCCCCGTTGGTCTGCAGGTCGAGGGTCTGGGCGGTGATGGTGCGGTCGAGGGCGGCGAGTCCCTTGCCGGCCGCGCGCGTCTCCTTGAAGGTGACGTTGTTGGCAAAGGTCGCCGCGGTGAGGCCGCGGCCAGGCTGCCCGATGCCGGTCAGCGCATCGCCGTTGATGACGCGCGCCGGCGTCGCCCCGGCCTGCGGCATCGCGAGTTGCACGGCATCCTGCGCCGTCAGCCCGGTCATCGTCGCCCCATCGGCATCCAGCTGCATGTCGATGATCGCGGCCGCCAGGCGCCGCCCGACCCCGCCGCCCTGGCCGCGGAACTGCACCACGGCCCGCTCGGCGAGCGTGACCTGTCGCAGCGTGCGACCGTCCGGCTGGTACGCCAGGTTGATGTCGGTGGCGGCCATCTGCTGCAGCTGCTGCGGCGCCGGCAGGGACACCGCCGACTGCCCTCGCAGTTCGATCAACTCGACGATGTCGGCCGTCGGCTGCATGAAGACGGTGACGCTGTCACCGGAGAGGGTCTGCCCGTCGCGCTGCACCGAGGCCGCGCCGTCCAGGCGGATGTAGCGCTCGGCGCGGGCGAAGCCGGCCGACCCCGAGGCCATGTGCAGTTCGCCCTGCCCCTTCGCGTCGGCGCCGATGTCGATCTTCGCCCGCTCGAGCATCCACAACACGTCGCGCGTGTTGTCGTAGGTGGCGCCCAGCGACGACCCGGTCATGCGTTCCCTGGAGAAGGCCACATCGCCGGGAATGCGGATGATGCCGTCGGCGGCATCGTAGGTCGCCTCCGGCCCGGTCATGGTGAGCGCGTCGGTGGTCGTCAGCTGGACGTGGCCCGTCAACCGGACCTGGGCATTGTCCTTGGTGACCTCGGCCTCGTCGCCCTTGATGGTGAAGCCGCGTCGGTCGTCGCGCGGGGGCACGGTGACGACCACCTGCTGGAACACCGTGCGTCCGTCGGGATAGGTGCGCAGGCCCTGGTGCTGCAGGTCGAGGTCGCGCGCCTCACCCCGCGTCCGGGTGATGAGGCCGCCGCTCGACTCGATGACGGCGTTGGGGTCGGTGCGCGGATCGGTCACGTCGCCCGTGGCGATCGGTCGTCCCCGCACCTGCAGGCCGAGCCACGTCGCAAAGCCGAGGGCAAAGGCCGCCAGCAGGTACCGCAGGAACCGGCGGACGCGCATCAGACCGGCTCCGGCACCGTCGGCTCCGGGCAGCGCAGGTCGGCCACCGTGAGCTCGAGTGTGGTCTCGCCGCGAAACGTCTGCTTGTCGAGCGAATACGCCAGGCGCAGCGACTGTCGATGCTGCTCCCACTGCGCGGCCTTCTCGGCTGCCCGCCACGCGATGGCGTTGAAGACGCGCCCGTCCTGCCGCACCTGGACCTTGAGGTGGCGGTCCTTGATGCGGCGCGGCGTGCCGAGCAACTCGACGCCGGTGGCATCGAAGACCGGCTTGGCGTTGGCCAGGCCGAACGGCGCCATCTGCTCGAGGCCGGCCACGACCCGCGAGTCGATCCCGGCCAGCCGCAGTTCGCTGTCGATACGCAGCCGCGGCATCAGGTCAGTCGGTTCGAGACAGGCCAGCCCATGCGCGTTGATGCGGTCCCGGAACTCCGGAATCCGGGCGGCGTCCATCGTCAGGCCCGCGGCCTGCTTGTGGCCGCCGTACTTCTGGAACAGATCGGCACACCCGTCGAGCGCGCCGAGCATGTTGAAGGCAGGAATCGACCGGCACGAGCCGTGCGCGATCCCATCCTCGATCGACAGGACGATCGTCGGCTTGTAGAACGCGTCGACCAGCTTGGACGCCACGATGCCGATCACGCCGCGGTGCCAGCCCTCCCCCGCCACGACCAGCACGTTGTGGGCGCCGATGCGCACGTCGGTCTCGACCTGCTTCTTGGCGTCAGCCACGATGTCGGCTTCGTAGGCCTGCCGGCGCGTGTTCTCCTCGCCGAGCTGCTCCGCCAACCGACGCACCTCGTCCAGTTGCGCCTCGTCGCTCGCCAGCAGCAGGCGCGTGGCCAGGTCCGGCGTGCTCATCCGCCCGGCGGCGTTGACCCGCGGCGCGATGACGAACGCCACGTGGAAGCCGTCGATGGTCTTGTTCTGGAGTCCCGCCGACTCGAGCAGCGTGCGCAGCCCCACGGTGTGCGGCCCTTGCGACAGCCGCTCGAGCCCGAGCTTGGCGATGATGCGGTTCTCCCCCACCAGCGGGACCACGTCGGCCACGGTACCGATGGCCGCCAGTTTCAGGAAGGCCGGCAGCCACTTCTCACGGCCGAACCGCTGGCACAGGGCCTGGACGACCTTGAACGCCACCCCCACCCCGGCGAGGTGCTTGTCGGGGTACGTGCAGTCCACCCGCTTGGGGTTGATCACCGCGAGCGCCGACGGCAGTTCGGCTTCCGGCTCGTGGTGATCCGTGATGATCAGGTCGACGCCGAGTTCGCGGGCGCGGCGCGCCGCCTCCGCGCTGCGAATGCCGCAGTCCACCGAGACGATGACGCGCACGCCCTCGGCGTGCAGCCGCTCCACCGCCGGGGCCTGCAGGCCATAGCCGTCGCGGAGTCGCTCGGGGATGAAGTGCGTGACGTCGCCGCCGAGCAGCTCGAGGGCGCGGCGGAGAATCACCGTCGAGGTCACGCCGTCGACGTCGTAGTCGCCGTGGATCGCAATCCGCTCGCGTCGCTCGAGCGCGGCACACAGCCGATCGACGGCCGGCCGCATGTCGGCCAGACCGTAGGGATCGTGCAGTTGCGAGAGTTGCGGATACAGGAAGCGGTGCGCCGCCTCCGGGTCGCCGTGGCCGCGATGACAGAGCAGGCGGGCGACGACCGGCGACACGTCGAGTGCGGTGGCCAGCGATTGCGCGGCTACCTCGTCACAGACGACGGGATCCCAGATCAGTGTCCGCATGATGCGGCGTGCCGGACGAGCACGCTCAGGAGGCCGTACCGGAGATCTCGGCGCCAAGGCGGCCGATGCGGCGGAACTTCTCGTAGCGATGCTCGAGGCGCTCGGCGGTGCTCATCGCCATCAACGTCTGGAGCGCCGGCCAGAGGGCGGCGTCCAGGTGCGAGGCCGCGAGGTCGTAGTCCTGATGGGCGCCGCCGGCCGGTTCGGGGATGATGCCGTCCACGATCTCGCGCGCCAGCAGGTCGGGCGCCGTCATCTTGAGGGCGTCGGCCGCCTCGACCTTCTTGGCGGAGTCCCGCCACAGGATGGCGGCACAGCCCTCGGGCGGGATGACGCTGTAGACCGCGTACTCCTGCATCAGCACGGTGTCGCCCACCGCGATGCCGAGCGCGCCCCCACTGCCCCCCTCCCCGGTCACCACGACGAGAATCGGCGTCTCGAGCACGGCCATCTCGCGCAGGTTGACGGCAATCGCCTCGGCGATGCCGCGCTCCTCGGACTCCATGCCGGGGTAGGCGGCCGGGGTATCGACCAGGCAGATCACGGGGCGGCGGAACTTCTCCGCCATCTTCATCGCCCGCATGGCCTTCCGGTACCCCTCGGGGCGGGCGTAGCCGAAGTTCCGCGTGATCTTCTGCTTGGTGTCACGTCCCTTCTGGTGCCCGACGATGAGGACCGGCTGGTCGTGATACTGGGCGAAGCCCGTGATGATGGCCTGGTCGTCGCCGAAGCGGCGATCCCCGTGGATCTCGGTGAAGCCCGGCCACAACCGGGCGACGTAGTCGAGCAGGTACGGACGCTGCGGGTGCCGCGCCACCAGGACGCGCTGCCACGGCGTGAGCCGGGCGAACAGGTCCTGGCGCACCTGGCGGGCGCGGGCCTGCAGGCGCGCGATCTCGCCGGCGCGCTCGGGCGTCGGGGGCTGGCTGCCGAGCTGGTCGATTTCCTTCAGCAGGGCGGCGACGGGTTCCTCGAACTCGAGGGTGTCCACGGACATGGAGGTCAGGTTACCGCAGTTTGACGGCACCGACGCCGCAGACACGCTCGAGGTCGGCCACCAGTTGTTCGGACGGGCGCACCTGCACGGCCGCGAGTTCGGCGCGCACCCGCATGGCCCGCGGCAGGTCGCGGATTTCGACGTCGAGACGCACGCGCCGGTCGCCCCGATGACGCAGCAGGACGTCGGCCACGGCCTCGAACATCATCCGCGACGGCGTCTTGAGCGAGATGGCCACCTCGCGCGACAGCGTCTCGTTGAGCGAGGACAGGGGCTTGATCTCGCTGGCGAGGATCTTCGGCGTGTCGTCGCCGGCCTCGAGCTTGCCGCGCACCAGCACCATGCGGTCGTTCTCGATGGCCTGGCCGAAGTTGCGGAACGTCTCGGGGAACGCCACCACCTCGAGCGACCCGTCGAGATCCTCGAGCATGAAGGCCGCCATCCGGTCGCCCTTCTTGGTCTTCACGTGGCGGACACCGCCGATGATGCCGCCGACCAGGACGTCGGCCGCCGCTTCGGTGCACTGCGCGATGGGCTTGGCGCCGGCCTTGGCCAGGTCCTCCTGGTGGGCGGTGAGCGGGTGTCCGCTCAGATAGAGGCCGAGCGCCTCCTTCTCGAAGGCCAGGACCTGGGCGGTTGGCCACGGATCCGCGTCGGGCAGGGCCAGATCCGGCGTTGTCGAGGCATCGCCGTCGTCCTCGCCGCCGCCGAGGAGCGCGTCGAAGAGCTGCGTCTGGCCGCGGTCGCGATCCTTCTGGATGCGGTTGCCATGCTCGAGCGCGCGATCGATGGCCGCGCAGAGCCGGGCCCGCCGCGACGTGATCGGCTCGTCGGCCGGGGCCAGCGAGTCGAGCGCGCCGGCCTTGGCCAGGCTCTCGAGGACCCGCTTGTTCACCAGCCGCAGGTCGGCGTGCTCGCAGAGGATGCGCAGCGAGTCGATCCGGCCGCCGCGCTCGGCGCGCACCGCGAGGATGGACAGGATGGCGCCCTCGCCGACGTTCTTCACGGCGGTCAGGCCGAAGCGCACGCCCTCGGGCTCGACGGTGAACGGCAGCTGACTCAGGTTGACGTCGGGCGGCAGCACGGGCACGCCGAGGTCGCGGCACTCCCCCAGGTACGACGACAGCTTGTCGGTGTTCTGTGCCTCGATGGTCAGCAGCGCCGCCATGAAGTAGCGCGGGTAGTTGGCCTTGAGGTAGCCCGTCTGGTACGCCAGCAGCGCGTACGTGGTGGAGTGCGACTTGTTGAAGCCGTACCCGGCGAAGTACGCCAGCAGGTCGAAGATCTCGCCGGCCTTCTTCTCCGACAGCGTGTTCGCGATCGCGCCCTGCACGAACCGGTCGCGCTGCGCCGCCATGACCTTGGGGTCCTTCTTGCCCATGGCCTTGCGCAGCACGTCGGCCTCGCCCATCGTGAAGCCGCCGACGTCACGCGCCACGCGCATGACCTGCTCCTGATAGGCGATGACCCCGTAGGTGTCGCTGAGGATCGGCTCCATCTGCGGCACCATGTACGTGATCTGCTCACGGCCATGGCGGCGGTTGACGAAGCTGTCGACGACGCCGGCGCCGAGCGGGCCGGGGCGGTAGAGGGCGTTGAGCGCGATCAGGTCGTCGAACCGCGACGGCTTGGCCTTGCGCAGCACTTCGCGCATGCCCGACGACTCGAACTGGAAAACGCCAGCCGTCTGCCCGTCGGCAAACAGCGCATACGTCTTCAGGTCGTCCATCGGGATGGCATCGATGTCGAGCGTCTCGCCGCGCGTGCGCTTGATCTCCTTCAGCGCATCGTCGATCAGGGTGAGCGTGCTCAGGCCCAGGAAGTCCATCTTGAGGAGACCCATCCTCTCGATTTCCTTCATCGCCCACTGCGTCACGATTTCGTCGCGGGCCCCCTTGTACAGCGGCGCGTAGTCGGTGATCGCGCTCGGCGCGATGACCACCCCGGCGGCGTGCACCGAGGCGTGCCGGGTCATGCCCTCGAGCCGCTGGCCGATCTCGAGCAGCTCGCGCACCTTCGGGTCGCTGTCGCGCAGCTGCTTGAGCAGCGGATTCTCGACCAGCGCCTTCTCGAGCGTCATGTCGAGCGCGGGCGGAATCAGCTTGGCGACCTTGTCGACCTCGGCGTAGGTCATGTCGAGCACGCGCCCGACGTCGCGCACCACCGCCTTGGCCTTCATCGTGCCGAAGGTGATGATCTGGGCGACGTTCTCGCGGCCGTACTTGCGCGTGACGTACTCGATCACCTCGCCGCGCCGCCGCTCGCAGAAGTCGATGTCGATATCGGGCATCGACACGCGTTCGGGATTGAGGAAGCGCTCGAAGATGAGGTCGAACTCGATCGGATCGACGTCGGTGATGCGCAGGCACCATGCCACGACGCTGCCGGCGGCCGAACCTCGGCCCGGCCCGACCGGAATGCCCTGCTCGCGGGCATACCGGATGAAGTCCCAGACGATGAGGAAGTACCCGGTGTACCCCATCTTCTGGATCATCGCGATCTCGTAGTCGAGTCGCGCCGCGTACTCGTCGAGGGAATGGCGCAGGGCGCCGCGACCGATCAGATCCTGCAAGCGCGGCAGGCGCCCGGCGAAGCCCTCGCGTGTGATCCGCTCGAAGTGGCCGTCGAGCGTCTCCCCCGCCGGCACGTCGAAGTTGGGCAGGTGGTACTTCTTGTCGTCGAGGTTGACGTGGCAGCGCTCGGCGATGCGGGCCGTGTTGGTCAGCGCATCCGGATACTCCCCGAACCGCTCCCACATCTGCTCCGGCGTCTTGAGGTAGAACTCGTCCGAGCCGTACTTCAGCCGGTGCGCATCGTTGACCGACTTGCCCGTGCCGATGCACAGCAGGATGTCGTGCGGCTTGTGGTCGCCGTTGCGCAGGTAATGGACATCGTTGGTGATGACCATCGGCAGATCGAGCTCGCGGGCCAGGCCCGGCAGGCCATCGTTGACGATCTTCTGCTCGCGCAGGCCCTGGTACTGCATCTCGAGGAAGAAGTTGCCCTTGCCGAAGATCTCGGCGTACTGCCCGGCGGCCGTGCGCGCCTTCTCGATCTTGTCCTTGTAGATGCCCTCGGCGACCTCGCCCTTCAGGCAACTGCTCAGGCCAATCAGGCCGGCACTGTGCGTCTGCAGCAACTCCTTGTCGATGCGCGGCTTGTAGTAGAACCCCTCGGTGTAACCCGAGGACACGAGCTTGATCAGGTTGTGATAGCCGACGTTGTTCTCGGCCAGCAGCACCAGGTGGTTCTGTGTCTCGCCGGGCACGCCACTGCGCTCGCGGCGATCCCCGGGGGCGACGTAGACCTCGCAGCCGAGGATGGGCCGCACGCCATGCTTCTTCGCGGTGTCGTAGAAGATCACCGACGAGAACATGTTGCCGTGCTCGGTGACGGCCAGCGACGGCATGCCGAGGCGCGCCGCCTCCTTCATCAACTCGTCGACGCGACAGGCGCCGTCGAGCAGCGAGTACTCGGTGTGCAGGTGGAGGTGGACGAAATCCTTCACGCGCGCGCTACTCCCACTCGATGGTGCTGGGGGGTTTGCTGCTGATGTCGTAGACCACGCGGTTGATGCCGCGGACCTCGTTGATGATGCGACTCGAGACGCGCTTGAGCAACCCGAACGGCAGCGGCGCCCAGTCCGCCGTCATGAAGTCGGTGGTCTGCACGGCGCGCAGGGCCACGACGTGCTCGTAGGTCCGCCCATCGCCCATCACGCCGACGCTGCGCACCGGCAGGAACACGGCGAAGGCCTGGCTGGTCAGGTCGTACCAGGTCTTGCCGGTCGCCTCGTCGCGCGTATGGCGCAGCTCGTGGATGAAGATGTCGTCGGCCCGGCGCAGCAGGTCGGCATACTCGGCCTTCACCTCGCCGAGGATGCGCACGCCGAGGCCCGGCCCCGGGAACGGATGGCGATAGACCATCTCCGGAGGCAGCCCGAGCACGAGCCCCAGTTCGCGGACCTCGTCCTTGAACAGCTCGCGCAACGGCTCGAGCAGCGACAGCCCCAGCGTCTCGGGCAGGCCGCCGACGTTGTGATGGCTCTTGATCGTCTTGGCCTTCTTCGTCTTCGCGCCCCCCGACTCGACGACATCGGGGTAGATGGTGCCCTGCGCCAGCCACTTCGCGTTGACCAGCGAGGCCGCCTCGGCCTGGAACACCTCGACGAACTCGCGCCCGATGATCTTGCGCTTCGCTTCCGGATCGGTCACGCCGGCCAGGTGCCCCAGGAACTGCTCGCGCGCGTCCACATGCCGCACCCGGGCCTGCAGCCGCCCGACGAACATCTCCATCACGAGCGTGGCCTCGTTCAGGCGCAGCAGTCCGTGGTCCACGAACACGCACGTCAGCTGATCGCCGATGGCGGCGTGGATCAACGCCGCGGCCACGCTCGAGTCGACGCCTCCCGAGAGGCCGAGGACCACCTCGTCGGAACCGACCTGCTCGCGAATGCGCGCGACCGCTTCCGCGACGTAGTCGCCCATGCGCCAGTCGCCGCGCCCACCGCAGATGTCGCGCACGAACCGCGTCAGGATCGCCTGCCCCTGCTCGGTGTGCGTGACCTCGGGGTGGAACTGCAGGGCGTAGTAGCCGCGCGCCTCGTCGGCCATGCCGGCGATCGGGCAACTGGGCGTCGAGGCCATCAGCCGGAAGCCCGGCGGCATCGCCGCCACCGAGTCGCCGTGACTCATCCAGGCCCTGAGCATGCCGTGGCCATCCACCGAGCGGAAGTCCTCGATGTCTTCGAGCAGCTTCGTGTGCCCGTGCGCCCGGACCTCGGCGTAGCCGAACTCCCGGTGGTCACTCCACGAGACCTGCCCGCCGAGCTGGGCCGCCATCGTCTGCATGCCGTAACAGATGCCGAGCACCGGGACGCCCATCTGCCAGACCGCCTCGGGCGCCCTCAGCTGATGGTCCTCGTACGTGCTGCCGTGGCTGCCCGACAGGATGATGCCGATTGGGGCGAGACGACGGATGAGGTCGTCGCTCACGTCGTGCGGATGGATCTCGCAGTACACGTGCGCTTCGCGTACGCGGCGCGCGATGAGCTGCGTCACCTGCGACCCGAAATCGAGGATCAGGACGGTCTGATGTGACATGGAGACGTCGGAATGCCGGAATGCCGCCATGCCCGAATGTCGAACACATTCTTCGTTCGCGGAGCCAGTATTATAGCGGAGTGTCTGGCACTCGGACCACAACATCTCGCGGTCTTTCGGGCATTCACCGCATTCGCTGGGCGGCAGCGGCGCTCGCCCTCGCGTTCGCGTTCGAGGGTCGCGCCCATGCCCAGGCCGGTCCGCCGCCCACGGCCCCGGTCGCGCCCCCCGCGGCGCGGCCCGCCGCGAAGCGACCGTCGGGCACACTCCCGCTGTTCCCCCTGCGCCTGCGCTGGTCGGCCGAGCTGGACAGCCCACCATCGGCCGGCATCGCGACCGACAACGTCCGCGTGTTCGTCCCGCTCACCGCCGGCGGGCTCGTCGCCGTCAGCGCCGAGTATGGGGGCGTCCTCTGGCGCGCCGACGTGACCACGACCGTGCGCCCGGCCACCGCCGACGACCGTGTCTACGTCGTCGGTGGCGACGCCTTGCAGGCGCTCGACGGCGGTTCCGGCCAGACGGTCTGGCGGGTGCCCCTCTCGGCGCAGGTGTCGGCACCGGTCGTCGCCCGCTCGGGGTGGGTGATCGCGGCGCTCGCCAACGGCGAGGTGCTGGCCCTGCGTGGGGCCGATGGCACCGAGGTCTGGCGCCAGACGCTGTCGGCGCCAGTCGTGGCGCCGCCGGTCATCAACGGCGACCGCCTCTACCTCCCCGGCGCGGATGGCATGGTGCGCGCGCTGAACGTGAGCACCGGGGCCGCCATCTGGACCCAGGCGCTCGGCGGCAGCATCGTGACCATCGCCCCGCTCGGCGCACGGGTGTACGTCGGCTCCACCGACAACTACTTCTATTGCCTCGACGATGCGCAGGGGCGCGTGCGGTGGCGGTGGCGCGCGGGCGCCGATCCCATCGGGTCGGCGATCGCCGACGATGAACGGGTGTTCTTCACGTCGATGGACACGGTGGTCCGGGCGCTCGATCGCGGCCACGGTGCGCAGCGCTGGCGTCAGCCGCTGCCGTGGCGGCCACGGACCGGGCCGCTGCGTGTCGGCAACACGCTGGTCGCCGCCGGCATCGCCGTCGACCTGCGGGGCTATGCGATGGAGACCGGGACACCGGTCGGCGAGTACGCCCTGAGCGAGAACCGACTCGAAGTGCTCGAGGGCCCGCCGATCGTCATCACCCGCGCGACGCTGCCGGGAGACTTTCTGGTCGCGGCGATCGCCGACGGGCGTCTCGTCGCGCTCGAGCACGTCTTCGGCCTGCCGGCCAAGCCGCTCACGGACCTGCCGGGGGAACGGGTGGCCCTGACGCCGCCGCCGTCCTGATCACCCCCGCCAACCGGGCGATGCCGTCCTCGATCCGTGAGACCGACGCCGCGCAGAACGCAAGCCGCAGGGCGTGGTGCCCCGACCCGTCGACGAAGAACGGCGCGCCTGCCACGTAGATGACGTTGGCCTCCACCGCGGCCGGCAACATCGCCCGCGTGTCCAGGCCCTCGGGCAACTGCACCCACAGGAAGAAGCCGCCGCGCGGCGGTGCCCAGGACGCGAGGCCCGTGCACTCGCGAGCGAGGGCGCCCGCCATGACATCGCGCTTGTGGGCGTACGTCTCGCGCAGGCGCGGCAACTGGGCGTCGAGCACGCCGCGCGTGATCGCCTCCAGCACCAGTCGCTGATCGAGGGTGCTGGAACAGAGGTCGGCCGACTGCTTGGCCACGTCGAGGCGTTCGATGACGGCCGGAGGCGCCACGACCCAGGCCGTGCGGAACGCCGGCGCCAGTGTCTTCGACGTGCTCTGCAGGTACACGACCTGCCCCTCGTCATCGTCGGCCTTGATCGGGCGCGTGTCCTCGGCCCGGGTCACGTCCGGGAACCACAGATCACCGTACGGATCGTCTTCGACGAGCA
>NZ_JALHPM010000112.1:0-23218 GCF_022842525.1 Luteitalea sp. | reverse complement strand
AGTCGCCCTTCGAGCAGGAGGTGGTGACCGACCTGGCGCGACGCGGGCACCTCGTCCAGCCGCAGGTCGGCGTGGCCGGCTATCGGATCGACATCGGCGTGCGCGACCCCGGGGCTCCTGGCCGCTTCCTGCTGGGGATCGAATGTGACGGCGTGGCCTACCACGCGTCCGACACGGCCCGGGATCGCGACCGCCTCCGCCAGCAGGTCCTCGAGGCACGCGGGTGGACGATCGTCCGCCTCTGGAGCACCGACTGGTTCAAGGATCGCGTCGGCCAGATGGAGCGACTCGAACGGGCCATCGACGACGCGCGGCGTCGCGGACCGGTGGGAGTCGGGGCCGGTGTCCCTGCCGAGCCCACTCATGTGTCGGCTGTAGCTGCCGGACTTGTCCGGCAGACCGATCGGCCGGACGAGGAGACCGATCAGGCCGTCGCATCTCGCAGCGCCGTGCCCTACGTCAAGGCCAGCGCGCCCGCGAGCGTCACCGGCAGCGGCGTGCTCGAGTGTGACCTGTCGGTGCTGGCCTCGTTCGCCGCCCATGTCGTCGGCATCGAGTCACCGGTGCACGAAGACGACGTGGTGGCGCGGGTGGCGGGCTTCTGGGACCAGCGGGTCGGCACGAGGATTCGGGCGCACGTGCTGGCTGCCTGCTCGGAGGCCGTCAGGCGCGGCGCAGTCGAGCGACGCGAGGCGTTTCTCTGGGTGCCGGGGTCGGCGTGCCAGCCGCGCGACCGATCCGACACCGGGATCGGCGCCGATCGCATTGCGCCGGAGGAGTACGACGCCGCCGTCCGCGCGGCGCTGGCCGGTGGTCGCATCCTGCGACGCGACGCACTGCTCGTGGAGGCGCGCACGCACCTGGGATTCGAGCGCACCGGGAGCACGCTCGGCGCCGCCCTCGAGTCGTCCCTCCAGCGACTGGTCGCCAGCGGGACGATCGGCGAGGGCAGCGACGGCTATCGCCTGCGTCGGTAGGCCCGAGGTGCAGGGCCCGCCAGGCCCGCCGGGTAGGGCCCGTTTTCCAAACGGGCCGTCACCGTCAGTGCAGTAGGGCCCGTTTTCCAAACGGGCCGTCACCGTCAGTGCAGTAGGGCCCGTTTTCCAAACGGGCCGTCACCGTCAGTGCAGCGCGTCCAGCACCGAGCAGGACCACTCGTTCACCACCGCAGGCAACTCGATCTCCCACGATGCGAGGCCGCGACCGGGCGCGCCCGTGGGACGCGCGGGCCCGTCGGGCGGTGCGAGCCGCTGGGCATCGAGCGCACCGGCGATGGCCACACGCGCGTCCTCGAGGTGCCGACGGGTGGCGGCGTCGGTGGCCTTCGGCAGGGCGGCGCGGACCTCGGCGTCGAGCGCCTTGAGTTCGCCGCGGTACAGCGCCCGGGCTTCGTCGGCCGTCGGCGTGATGCGCGCCGAGGCGAGCTCGAGGTGCGCACGCTGCAGGTTGCGACGATACGCGTCGATGGTCACCGTCGGGGCCGCGAGCTCCGACCACAGGCCCTTGCGCACGTCGCCAAGGAACGTCGTCGGCTGGTAGGCCGCGGCGCCATCCACGGCCGAGAGCTCCACCATGCGGGCGAGGCGTGTCGGGCTGAGCAGGTTCGACAGGATGCGCAGCTGCGCGGTGCGCACGCGATCGAGCGTGCCGGTCGGCTCGACACGGCGCAGGACCTCGGTGTCGAGCAGGAACGTCGGCGTGGTGAACGCCTTCTTGTTGAGGAAGGCGACGGCCTCGGCCTGGCGCGCCCTGGCAATCGGCGCGAAGCGCTGGCCACTCTGGCCGCCGTGCTTCTGCTGCGAGTCGAGCCCGCCGACCACGGAGACGACGTGGTTCAGCTCGGTGGACCACTGCCCGACCGTGCGGCTGTAGAGCTCGGTGAGGTCGCGCCAGTTCTCTCCTGACAGGGTCGTTGCCGGCAGCAGCATGCCCGCCACGCGTTCCAGGTTCTTGAGTCCCAGGCCAGTCGCGATCACGGCGTTGGCGTCGCCCACGGCCTCGGTCTGCTCGCCGGGATCGCTGCCGCTGCTGCCGGCGGTCGAGAAGCGCAGCCACGGCGTGGCGTCCTGCGCGCGGGCCCACTCGTCGAGCGTCTTCTTCTCGGCATCCGGCGACGTGGCGCCCGGAATCGGCGCGTAGCCCCACCTGGTCGCGAAGACGTCGTAGGGACCGATGCCGGGGATCAGCAGCTTCGGGTCGATCTTGTCCTCGGGCTGCGCCACGTAGTTGAAGCGCGAGTAGTCCATCAGCGTCGGCGTGTGGCCCATCGTCTTCAGCCACTCGGGATCGCGGAGCTTCTCGACCGGATACAGCGAGCTCGCCTTCATGTTGTGCTGGAAGCCGAGCGTGTGGCCGACCTCGTGCGCGACGACGTACTGCACGAGTTCCCCCATCAGATCGTCGGGCATCGGCAGCGTCTTCGTGCGGGCGTCGAGCGGCCCGGCCTGCGTGAAGTACCACGACCGCTGGAGGTTCATGATGTTGTGGTACATCTGGATGTCCGACTCGAGGATCTCGCCCGTGCGCGGGTCGCTGACGTGCGGCCCCGAGGCGTTCTCGATCGTCGACGGCAGCCACCGCACCACCGAGTACCGTGCATCCTCGGGCTGCCAGTCCGGGTCGTTGGCCGGCGCATCCTTCGCGATGATGGCGTTGCGGAAACCCGCCGCCTCGAAGGCCGGCTGCCACTGCTCGATGCCCTTCTTCACGTACGGCACCAGCTTGGTCGGCGTCGCTGGATCCACGTAGTAGACGATCGGCTTGACCGGCTCGGACACGGCGGCCGAGGGATCCTTCTTCTCGAGGCGCCAGCGCGTGATGTAGCGGCGCTCCGGGGCGCGATGTTCATCGACGCCGTAGTCCATCTGCCGCACCGTGAAGTAGCCGACCCGATCGTCGTAGAGGCGTGGCTGCATCGGCGTCTCCGGCAGGCGCACCATGCTGAAGTTCATCAACACGCTGTAGCTGCCCGGGCCGAGTGGCGCCGACTGGAACGGGTTGGGCGGGCCCGACGGGCCACCGCCGGCCGGCGAGGTCTCGGGCGGCACGGTGTAGGTGTGGATGGCCTGCACTTCGACGTTGGTCGGGAACGCCGAGGCACGCTCGATGAAGGCGCGCGATCCGTCGAAGCCGCGCGCGCGGAGGCGCGGCCGCACCGAGAGCTCGGGCAGTTCGGTGGTGAAGAGGCGCGTGACGTCGATGACCACGCTGTCCTTGCCCAGCGCCTCGACATTGAAGCTCATGACGATCGGATCGAAGTTGGCCGCGGCCACGGCCTTCGCGATCGGGAGGGCCTTGTCCGCGACGACGTCGTAGGAGACCTTGCGCAGGAAGACGCGATTGCCGCGGCGATCCCACCGGACGACCTGGCGCCCCGCCGCCTGGCCGCCATAGCCGACCCCGAGCGTGGTGCGGGCGATCTGGGTCACCCACAGGAACTCCTTGCCGAGTTCGGCCGCGGGAATCTCGTAGAAGACCTTGTCCTTGATCCGGTGCAGCGTGAAGACGCCGGCATCGGACCGGGCGTCCTTCGTGATCACCTTGTCGTAGGCCTTCGGCTCCGGGCTCGCCTCGCGCGCGCCCCCACCACCGGGGCGCTCACCCGCGGGGGCGTCCTGGTCACCGCCAGGCGCCGGCGGCGTGGGCTGGGCAGCCGCACTCGAACAGGGAATGAGCCACGCGGCCAGCACAGCGGCCGCGGACAGGCGCAGGAACAACCGGAACATCGAACCTCCTCCAGATGACACGTTCAGACACGTGGCCAGACGGCGGCCAGAACCAGGGTGACGATCAGCCCGACGCAGCCTTCCACGAAGACCATCGCGCTCGCGGTGCGCAACGTCTGCGCCTCGGTCATGCCGCTCATGCGGGCGATGACCCAGAAGCCGCTGTCGTTCATCCACATGCCGATCTTCGACCCCGCGCCGATGGCCACGGCCACGTAGACGGGGTGATACGGCAGGGTGCCCGCCAGCGCGATCGGCCCGACGATGCCGACGGCGGTGATCATCGCGACGGTGGCCGATCCCTGCGCGATGCGCACGAGCGCGGTGATGCCCCAGGCGATGGGCAGCAACAACAGCTTCTGCGCGGGGACCGTCGCCGCCGCCAGCTCGGCCATCCCGGCCTGGCGCAGCACGGCACCCAGGGCCCCGCCCGCGGCGATGACCAGGATGATCTCACCCGCTTCGACTACGCCGTCGCGCACCGTCCTGCGTACGAGGTCGCCCCTCGTTGGGAGGGACGGCTCACCGAGCCGTCCCTCACCCTTCGCGGGATCGACGGGTGCGTACCACCAGAGCAGCGCGAGCGCCGCACCCGCCGAGAGCGTCAGCGCGAGGTTCTTGTCGCCCATGACGCGGACAGCGCGGACGACCCACGCCGGGAGCCCATACGTGGACGTGGCCAGCGCCGAATCGGCGCTGATGAGGAGCACCGGCAGCAGAATCGGCAGCACCGACCACACGAGCGGCGGCAGTCCCCTGGGCAGGGCGTCGTCGCGGGGTAGGGACCGCTCTCCGAGCGGTCCGTCACCGTCAGTCCCTGGGCCCGCCGTCGCCGGCACAATCTCGTGCCCCCACCGCGCGTCGGCCCACAGGGCGTACGCGTACCCGCCCATCGCGGCGCAGGCGGCGACGATCGCGCCCTGCTGCATCATCATCGCGATCGGGATGCCCATCGCGTCGGCCACGAACAGCGGGCCGGGCGTCGGCGGTACCAGCGAATGCGTCATCGTGGCGCCGGCGACGATGGCGAGGACGAACAGGACGTAGTGGCGCCGGGTCTCGAGCCACATCGCCTTGGCCAGCGGCAACAGCAGGTAGAACACCGCCTCGGCGAACATCGGGATGCCGAGCAGGAAGCCGCTGCCGAGAAACGCCAGCGGCGTGCGTGACGCGCCGACGGCGCGACGCATCGAGACGACGATGCGTTCGGCGCCTCGAGCGGCCATGAGGCAGCCGCCGAGGATGGAGGCCATGGCGATCAGGATGCCGATGTCGAGCGCGGTGCGGCCGAAGCCGGCCGAGACCCGCGCGCCGATCGTCTCGCCACCGATCCTGGTGGCCGCACGCGACACGGCCGCGGTGGTGATCCAGTCGCCGGGCTGTGGCGCCAGGTCGTCGACGCCGGTGACCACGAGGGTGCGTTGGCCGGCGGCGGGTGACGCGGTCGCAGACGCGGCAGCCTCGTCGACCTGTGCCGTCCCGACGCGACGAGGACGCACCGCGCCGCGTTCCAGGCGAAACACCTCGTAGGTGGTCCCTGGCACGAACTGGCCGCGGCGGGCCGTCACCGAGACGCGGGCGGCGGCCACGCGATCCACCCGTGCCCCCTCCCGCGTGAGTTCGTAGCGCTCGATGGACGCCGGTGGCGTAAGCGCGGCGACGGCGAGGGCGGCGACGATCAGCGTCAGGAACGCGTGCAGCCGCAGGGCCAGCACGCCGGTGATCACGATCGCCAGGGCGACCGCCAGGATGAGCAGTGGACTCAAGAGGCGGTTAGCGTAGACTTCCGCGACGGTTTTTGCCAGCGTCGCCCGATGCCAGAGCCACCCCTGCCACCCGCACCCCGCGCCTCGACGCGCCCTGCCCGACGCGAGGTGGCCGACCTGCGGTCACAGCGCTGGTTCGCGCCCGACGACCTCCGCAGCTTCGGGCATCGCAGCCGACTCAGGCAGATGGGCTACGCGGCCGACGACGCCGAGGGCAAGCCGGTCATCGCCATCCTCAACACGTGGAGTGACCTGCAGCAGTGCCACGGCCACTTCCGCGAGCGCGCCGAGGACGTCAAGCAGGGCGTGTGGCAGGCCGGCGGGTTCCCGGTGGAGATGCCGGTGCTGTCGTTGTCGGAGATGTTCGTCAAGCCGACGGCGATGTTCTACCGCAACCTCCTCTCGCTCGAGGTCGAGGAGATCCTGCGCTCCCATCCGATCGACGGCGTCGTCCTGATGGGTGGCTGCGACAAGACGGTGCCCGGGCTCCTGATGGGCGCCATCTCGATGGACCTGCCGGCGATCTTCGTGCCGGCCGGGCCGATGCTGGCGGGCCGCTTCCGCACCGAACGCCTGGGCAGTGGCACGGATGTCTGGAAGTACTGGGCCGAGCGCAAGGCCGGCCACCTCGACGACTGCGCGATGCGGCAGGTCGAGGAAGGCATCGCCCGATCGCCAGGCACGTGCATGACGATGGGGACGGCCTCGACGATGGCGGCGATCACCGAGGCGCTGGGGATGACGCTGACTGGCGCGGCGACGATTCCCGCGGTGCACTCGGCCCACGCCCGCATGGCGACCGCGGCAGGCCGACGCGCCGTGGATCTGGTGTGGGAGGACATCCGCCCCTCGACCATCCTCACCGCCGACGCCTTCCGCAACGCCGTCGTGACGGACATGGCGCTGTGCGGGTCGACCAACGCCATCATCCATCTGATCGCGATGGCGCGTCGGGCCGGTGTGCCGCTGTCCATCGAGGACTTCGATCGCATCTCGCGGGAGGTGCCGGTGGTCGTGAACCTGCGACCCGCCGGCGAGTTCCTGATGGAGGACTTCCACGACGCGGGCGGCGTGCCGGCGCTGCTGTCGCGCCTGCGCGATCACCTGGCGCTCGACTGTCGCACGGTGAACGGCAGCAGCCTGGCTGAGGTCGTCGCTGGCGCCGAGGTCCTGTCCGATGAAGTCATCCGCCCGATGGATCGGCCACTGGCGCACGCGGGCGGGACCTTCGTGCTGCGCGGCAACCTGGCGCCGGACGGCTGCGTGATCAAGCCGACGGCCGCCGAGCCGCGTCTGCTGAAGCACATCGGCCCGGCCCTGGTGTTCGCCACGTATGCGGACCTCAAGACTCGCATCGACAGCGAGGACCTCGCGGTCACGCCCGACCATGTGATCGTGCTGCAGAACGCCGGCCCCGTCGGTGCGCCGGGCATGCCCGAGTGGGGCATGCTGCCGATTCCGAAGAAGCTGCTGCAGCAGGGGGTGCGCGACATGGTGCGCATCTCGGATGCCCGCATGTCGGGCACGAGCTACGGGACCTGTGTGCTGCACGTGGCACCGGAGGCCGCCATCGGGGGGCCGCTCGCGCTGGTGCGCGACGGCGACCTCATCGAGCTCGACGTCGCGGCGCGCCGCCTGCACCTGCACGTGTCGGAGGAGGAACTCGCGGCACGGCGGGCCACGTGGACGGCACCACCCCGCCGCTACGAGCGCGGCTACAGCCGGCTCTTTCTCGAGCAGACCTCGCAGGCGCCGGAGGGCTGCGACTTCACGTTCCTCGAGTTCGGCGCGAAGACGCCGGAACCGGACATCTACTGAAATCAGACAATTTGAAATTGGATATGTGAGATTCCCGACGACGTCGAGCAGGGCTTGCCGCAGCGGCCGCCCCATGAGTGCGTGCCCAGCATTTCAAATGTCGAATTTCCAATTGCCATGATCACGACTCCCCTGACCCCCGCCCACTTCACCCGCTCCGTGATGGCTGTGCCGCCGCTGGCGCGGGCGGCGGATCGTTCGCTGGCCGAGGAGGCCAACGGTCGCATCGTGCGGCATCTCGAGCGAGGAGGGGTGTCGCTGCTGCTCTACGGCGGGAACGCCAACTTCTATCACCTGCCGCTGCCGGAGTACGACGCGGCGCTGTCGATGCTGGCGCGGCTGGCCGGGCCCGAGACGCTGGTGGTGCCGTCGGCCGGGCCGACCTATGCCCTCCTGCTCGAGCAGGCGCGGGCGATTCGCCGCCAGGCGTTCCCCACGGTGATGGTGCTGCCGCAGCAGGGCATCACGACGAGCGAGGGCGTGGCCAACGGGATTCGCGAGTTCGTGGCGGCCGCGGGCGTGCCGGTCATCGTGTACGTCAAGAACGACGGCTACATCGAGCCGGCCGACATCGCAGCGCTCGACAAGGAAGGGCTGGTGAGCGCGGTCAAGTACGCCGTGGTGCGCAAGGACACCAGCGACGACCCGTATCTGCGGACCCTCACGAGTCTGGTGGACCCGCGCAAGGTCATCAGCGGCATCGGCGAACAGCCCGCCATCGTCCACGTGCGCGACTTCGGACTGGGCGGCTTCACGAGCGGCTGTGTCTGCGTCGCACCGAAGCTGTCGCAGGCGATGCTGGCCGCCGTCACTCGTCAGGACTGGGTCGAGGCCGAGCGCATCCGCGCGATCTTCCGGCCCCTGGAAGACCTGCGCAACGCCATCAATCCCATCCGCGTGCTGCACCAGGCGGTCGAGAGTGCGGGCATCGCCGAGACGGGTCCGCTGCTGCCGCTGCTGACCACCGTCGGCGCCGAACACGTGCCGGCGATCGCCGCCGCCGCGCAGGCACTGCTGGCGGCGGACGCGGGGTGAGGTCGCCGCAGGTTCCCAATCCGTCCCCCGTGTCAGACCCCGGCGGGCGCGCGCGTCTCGCCCTTTGTGAGGAGTGAACCACCCTGGGTATGACCCTGTCGGATGCCCTCGTGTCGATGGCGCCCTCGGACTCGACGCTGTCCGAGACCGACGCGACGCAACGTGACGACGCCATCGTCCTCGTCTATGGCGCCCTGGCCCGCCTGGCGCGCCGTGTGGTGCGGGAGCCGCTGCGCGACGAGGTCGTGCAGAAGCTGATCATCCACCTGATGAAGGCCCGTCCGGGCAATCGTCGGTACACGGCGACCGACAGCGAGGCGGAGGCCTACCTGCTCCGGTCGCTGCGCAACAAGGTGACCGATCTGCACCGACGGGCGCAGCGGGATCAGGCGCGACTGGTCTCGATCGACGCCGGAGACGAGGGCAAGCCGCTGCACCAGCCCCGCGACCCGGAGACGCCGGAGACCCGTGCGTTGATCGAGGAGCGCGTGCAGCTCGGGGTCGAGGCGAGAGCAGTCCTCTTCGAGCAGGCGGTGCCCGCCATTGCCCGAACACTCCAGCACCCCGACGGCTTCCAGGCCAACGTCGCCGATCTGCGGGCCATCGCGACGGGCGAGCTGACCGTGGACGCGATCGTCGCGCGCGAGGGCGGCGAGGGGCCGACCTTCGTGAAGGTGCGCAATCGCGTCTATCAGCGCCACAAGCGCACCCGGGCGTATCTGCTCGAGGTGCCACGCAACAAACCCGACGACCTCGCGCGACTGACCGCGTGGCTCGGCGCCGCGCAGTTGCCGGCGGCGCTCGAGGCGGAGGTCCGTCGCCTCGCCGCCCTCATCTTCGCGCCGCGGGTCGAACGCGGCGACGTCACGCCGGACTCGCAGGAACAGGACTCATGAGCATGACCCCGGAGATGCGGGCGGAACTGCAAGCGCTGGGGATCGAGCCCGGGATGCTCGGCCCGGCCGAGCAGCTGGCGCTGCCCCCGACTGGCCCCCAGGCGCTGGCGCCGGCGCCATCGCCGGCCACGACGCTGCTGCCGGCCTACAGTCCCCTGATGGACACGCTGGGACTGCGCATCGAGGTGGACCCGGTCGGCGGCGAGCTGCGCGTCATATCCCGCGGCGCCGCGGCGTTTCAGGTGCGACCCGGTCTGCACGAGACGCAGGCCGCGGTGGCAGACGAGGCGGGCATCTCGCGCGTGACGCTGCAGCAGGCAGGGCGGTTCCTCATCGAGTCCATTGGCGGTACGCCGATGGTGGTCGGATGGCGGGACACGGGTGCCCTGGTGCTGCAGCCGGTCTACGCGTGGCCAGGGCCCCCCGTCGAGGAGTGGACCGTGAAGACGCAGGACAGCTGGATGCAGGCACAACTGGCGGCCACGCCGGATGCCGATGCCTGGTCGCGGACGACGTTGGCAGGACAACTGGCGCGGCTGTGCGAACCCGACACGAGGGACGTGGCCGCGCTGATCGCCAGCGGGCGCCTGCAGGACCTGGTGAGCGAGGTCGAGCTCGCACCGCGCCGATGGGCGCGCACGCTCGGTGCGCCGGCCCGCGAGGCGCTGGAACAGCAGGCGATGCGACGAGCCGAGGCGCTCGGCGACGACCTCACCGATTTGTTCGACACGCTGTCGGCCGACATGGGCGAGGCTTCGCAGGCGTGGGCGCGGCTGTGCCACCGCCGTGACGACCTCGAAGGCGTCCGCCTGCTGCTGCGCGAGGCGGGGGCGGGGTCCGCCCTCGATGCGGTGCTCGACGAGGCCGACCGCATGGGCCGGGCGATTCGCATCAACCTCACCGGGGCCGTGACGGCCACCGATGAACGCCTGCGTCGCGTGGCCCTCGGCGATCCGTCGGCCTGGTGGGGCAGCACGGATTTCGAGGCGCACTACTTCTGATGCCCTTCCTGAAGCCGCACCTCGACGCACGCGCGCTGGTCGCGGGGCCGTGGTGCTGGCCTGCGCCCGGCGTGCGGCTGACCAGTCTGCTGACCCGCCACGGCGCGATGCCGGAGGCGCCCGTCGGGGCGATTGCCGCCCTGACGGTGCAGGAGGACGGCACCATCGCGCTGTGGTGCATCCGCCACGGGCGCCACGGGCGCCACGACGACGGCGGCGCCACGCTGGGACCGGTGATGCGCCGGTCGTGGCGCGACGTGGGCGTCGCCCTGCCACGCGGCCTGCCGGTCCTGTGGGACAGCATGCACAGCGCCACCGCCACGCTGCCGCAGGTCACCTATCTCGCCTCGGTCCGGGACGCGCCGGGGGTCCCGAGCCTGCACCATCCCGTCGATGGCTCGTCGTTCGGTCTCGCGTTCATCCTCAGCCTGGCCTCGACCGTGCTCGGCTGCGCCCTGCCCGGCGACGTCGTGGCCTCGGCAGCGGTCGACGCCACGGGTGCCGTCGGCCCGGTCGGCGGACTGGCCCGGAAGATCGCCGGTCTTCGGACGATGGCGCCACACGTCACGCGCGTGCTCGTGGCCGCCTCGCAGGTCGAGGAAGCAGTCGCCGCGGCCGGCGACAGGCTCCGGGTCGTCGCGGTGGCGCACGCGTCGGAGGCCATCGAGGTCGCGTTCGGGGACCGGTTGTCGCAACTCGTGGTGCAGGCGGGTGAGGACCCGCAGCGGCGCGCCGAGCTCACCGAGAGCTTCTTCCGGTTGGCCTTGATGGGCAGTGATGCGCTGGTGGACTGGGCGCCGGTCATGCGCGGCGCCACGCTGGCGCTCGACCGCTGGACGGACCTGTCGCCCGCGGCGCACTACCGGCTGGCATTCGCGCAGGCGGTGGCGGCGCGGCATCACCAGAACGGCGGCACCATCGGCATGCCGCCCGAGGGCTGGCTCGACGCCCTGCCGCGCATGGTGCGCGTGCAGGTCGTGGCGCACCTCGTGCAGCAGTCGGCCGATGCCGGCACGCCGGCACCGGCAGTGGTCGAGCCGCAGGCGGCGCGACTGGTCGATCACGCGCTCATGGAGTCGTCGGCGGCCGAGCTGCGCCTGCGCGGCGCCCTCGCGCGCCTGCTGGCCGTCACCGGGCGACCGCAGGACGCCCTGCAGAGGCAGGAGCAGCTCGCGGCGGCGTTCGCGGCCATCTATGCCGACACCGACATCGCGTATCCGCTGTCGGAGTGGGCGCGGCTGGCTGGGGCGCTCGGCGACGCGGCGTCGCTGGATCGCGCGCAGGCTTTCCACGCGCGGCTGCTGGGAGAAGGTGGCTACCGACGGCTCGGGCCGCGCTTCGTCGAGCTGGCCCTCGCGCGCGGCCGCCTGATGCTCGACCCGGACGATGCCGAGGCCGTGCAGCTGGCTCGGCAGCTGGCCGAGGATGATGCGTTGCCCGACCATGTGCGGTGGTGCGCGCGCCGCTGGATCGGCGCGGCGGGTCGTGCGGCGCTGCAGGCGGCCGCCCTGCACGGCCATGTCGTCGCGGCGCGCAATCTCGAGCTGCTGCAGCTCGACGAGGCGCTGCGCACCGGCGCGGCCGATGCCGCGGCCGCGTGCGTGGATGCGCTCGAGAGTTACGATCCAGGTCCGGTCGGGCACCTGCGCCGCGCAGGCGCCACGCCCGGAGACATCGCGCGCTTGTACCCGTACTGATTCCGGCAGGCCGCAGGGCGCAGGCGGCCGGCCTCCGAGTGGTGAAACGAGAAGGGTCCGTGCCAGCCAACCCCATTCAGGACGACCTGCTGCGTCGCCTCACGGCGAGCGGCAAGGACCACGAGACGTTCGCCGCCTACATCGCTTATGCGTGCGACGGCGATCAGGCCCTTGCGCTTGCCATCGATGAGGGTCGCGCGTCGGCTGGCACCGTCGACATCACGCCGACACCGCGAGGAGACACTCCGCGCGCCTACTTGAAGGCGATCACCGTCCGGGCGTTTCGAGGCATCGGCCCCGAGCGCACCATCAGGATTGATGAGGGGCGGGGCATCACGGTGGTCAGCGGGCGGAACGGCTCTGGCAAGAGCAGCTTCGCCGAGGCCGCCGAACTGCTGTTCACGAATGCGTGCGCGCGATTCAGCACGGCGGTGGCGGCCGACGGCTGGCGCAATCGGCACGAGGCTCACCCGCCACTGATCTCGGCGGACCTCGCCGTGGAGGGCATCGGCGATGTGACGTTCTCACGCAAATGGGGGCGGGACGCGGCGCTGACCGATGGCGAGACAGTCGTCAGGACGCCGACCATCACCGTCCCGCTTGGCGAGACGCCTTGGCTGTCGGCCTCGGTCGAGTACCGTCCGTTTCTGGCGTACTCCCAGCTCGGCGACATGTTCGATGCCAAGTCCCAGTTGCACGACGCACTCGTGCGCGGCCTCGGTGTCGAGGAATACGAGGCAGTCCGGACCATCGTGAAGAAGGCGGCCTCCGATCGCGAGAAGGACCAGGAGGCTGCCCGGGACAAGGCCGCAGACGTCATCGCATTCGCCATCGAGGCGGGCACTCGGGCAGAAGATGCGCGCCTTGCGCAGGTGGTGACGCTGCTCAAGGCTCGCCACTGGGATCTGGAGGCCATTGCGCCACTCGTGAGCACCGAGGGCGACGAGGATGACCGTGCAGGGATGCTGCGCGGTCTCGCCAGTGTTGTTCCGCCTGACGCGGAAGCCGCGGCTCAGCTCGCCGCCGCCGTGCGATCCGCGGATGCCGCGAGCCGGAGGCTGGACCGACTCAGCGCCGGGCGCGCGCGACAGGTTGCCGATCTGCTCGACAAGGCACTCGAAGTCACGCGGACGCTGAAGTCCACCGACTGCCCGGTGTGCGGCAGCACGGAGGTGATCGACGCGGCGTGGCGCGCCCGCACGGAGGAGGCCGCGGCCCGGTTGCGTACGGATGCCACTGATGCGAGCGCCGCCCAGCAGGCCCTGCAGGTCGCCCGCACGCGTGCCGTTCAGTTCTGCGCACCACCTCCGGCGATTCTGCGCGATGCCGCGCGAACGGGCGTCGACGTCGCAAGTCTCGAGCAGGCATGGCAGGCCTTCGCCAATCCGGTCGTGGACGAAAGCCCCGCCGCGCTGGCCAGTCGCCTCGAGGCCGGACCGGGCGCGATTGCCGAACGACTCACCCCCCTCGTCGAGGCGGCGCGCGCGGAACTGGCGCACCGCGAAGACGTCTGGCGGCCGGTGGCGCTCGTGCTGGCCGAGTGGCTGCCACTCGCACGGCGCGCAGCCGCGGGGAGTGAGGCCCGGGCGCAGCTGACGAAGGCCGACAAGTGGTTGCGCGAGGAGATTCTCAAGATTCGCGCCGAACGATTCGCACCGATCGAAGACAAGGCTCGCGAGTACTGGGCGATGCTGCGTCTGCAAAGCAGCGTCGAGCTGTGTGGCGTCAAGGTGGTCGGCTCGAGGACGCGCCGCGCGGTGGAACTCGAAGTCACGGTGGATGGCAGTGACTCGAAGGCCCTCAGCGTCATGTCGCAGGGAGAGCTCAACAGCCTGGCGCTGAGTCTGTTCCTGCCTCGCGCGACGATGCCGGACACGCCTTTCGGATTCGTGCTGATTGACGATCCGGTCCAGGCGCTCGACCCCTCGAAGGTCGAGGGTCTCGCGCGGGTGCTGCACCGTGTCGCCGAGACGCATCAAGTGATCGTCTTCACGCACGACGACCGACTGCCGGAAGCGGTGCGGCGCCTCGACATTCCGGCAACCTTCGTCGACCTCACGCGCAAGGACAAGTCGGTGGTCGAGGTCCGCCGCACCAGGGGTCCCGTACGGCTGCTGCTCGATGATGCCGCGGCGGTGGCGAGGACCGAGCACATGCCAGACGGCATCAAGTTGCGCCTCGTCCCGAGCTTCTGTCGTTCGGCTCTCGAGGCCGCCTGTCAGGAGGTCGTGCGCGCGCGGCGCCTCGGCAAGGGCGATGCGCACGCCGACGTGGAGCGCACGCTCACTGCCGCCACCGGCCTGCGCAAGCTGATGGCGCTCGCACTGTTCGACGATGACACCAGGGGCGGCGAAGTCGAGCATCGGCTTGCCACGGCAAAGGCCCAGGCTCACAAGCAGACGTTCCTGTCGTGCAAGGACGGCGCACACGGCAACTTCGCGGGAGATCCCCTGGCTCTGATCGACGCGACGGATGCCCTGGTCAAGTTCTTGCGGACGAAGGTGAGCCTGTGAAGGGCGCGCCCGGTGCGCTCGAGATGCTGGCCTTGTGCCGGACCCTGGTCAACAGCGATGACTGGGCACTGTCGTTCTGGTGGGGTCGCGGTGCCGCGGTGCTGGCGAGGCAAGCGGTGGAGTTGTCGCTCGACGAGTTCTGGGCGCAGCGTGCGATGCCCATGATGCTGGCGTCGGCGCGGGGCCAGTTTCTCGCGCTGCGCCTCTACTACGAGGACCCCGCCGCCACGAGTGACGGCTACGTGACCTGGTCGCTGCTGAGCCGCGCCTGCCACCATCACCCCTACGAGCTTCAGCCCACGCGCGATGAGGTGCTCGGATGGGTCGAAGCAGCGGAACGCTTCTACCATGTGCTGCAGACCGGGAGCCATGACATCGTTGGACGCTGAACTGATCGCCGCCTACCAGCGCACGGAGTACCGCGTCGCCGACGGCCGGCATGCCTTCGTGCTGCGGGTGGAGGAGCGCGCGCCCCTGCTGCGCGTGTGCCACGAGACCTTCGACGTCACGTGCTCGGCCTACATCACCGCGTGGAATCCACGCAGCGTGGCCACACCGCTGGACGTGAATCGGGCCGCGATGGCCCGCCTCGAACAGGAACTGACGCGTGCGGGATGGCGCTGGCTGCGGGGGGAAGGCGTCGACCCGGAGGGGGCGTGGCCGCCGGAGCCGAGCCTGCTGGTGCTCGGCCTCGACGAGGCGTCCGCCGTGGCCCTCGCACGCCGCTACGATCAGAACGCCCTCGTGTGCGCCGGCGCCGACGCAGTGCCGCATCTCGTGATCTGCGCCACGCCTGCCGCGCCCTGACGTCCTGCCGCCTGCCGCGTCCTCGCGCGACGTCGCCCCTGCATGTCAGAAGGACCGGCGCTCGCGCGTGTCCGTGTCATGGAGCGACTCATGAAGACGGACATCACGGTGGTGCTGGATCGGTCGGGCTCGATGAACGCCATCGCCCGGGACGTGGTCACGGGCCTGAACACGTTCGTGCGCAAGCAGCAGGCCGTCGAAGGCGAGGCATGGTTCACCCTCGTGCAGTTCGACGACGAGTACGACGTCGTCCACTTCCGGGTGCCGATCGCCGACGTGCCGCCGCTGACGCGTCGCACCTACGTGCCGCGTGGCTCGACCGCGCTGCTCGACGCGATCGGGCGCGCCATCCTCGACATCGGCGCGCGCATCGATGGCCTCGCGCCGGATCATCGGCCCGACCAGGTCGTCTTCGCGGTGGCCACCGACGGCCAGGAGAATTCCAGCCACGCCTTCACGCGACGGCAGGTCTTCGAGATGATTCGTCAGCGCGAGAAGGCCGGCGCGCGGGCGGCGCCGACATGGGAGTTCATCTTCCTGGCCGCCAATCAGGACGCCATCGCCGAAGGGGGTCAGATGGGCTTCGACGCCGCGCGATCGGTGGACTTCGATGCCGATGGCCGCGGGGTCTACGTCGCGATGAGCCTGATGCACGACAAGGTCGCCCAGAAGCGTCGCGCGGGACAGGCGCCGATGACCTTCGACGCCAGCGATCGCGCCAGGGCGAGTCGGAAGCACTGACACCGGGCACCGGGCACCGGGCCACGAGCACCGGGCCCGCGGGCAACCGGCACGCAGCGGCCGTCAGGCGTCGGCGAGCTGCAGCCCGGCGTCGACGAAACGCGCGAAGTGCGGGTCCGCGGTGGCAAGCACGGCCTCGGCGTCGATCGCGGCCGCCGCGATGAGGCAGTCGGGCAGCGAACTGCGCCTCCGGCCCGACAGGTTGAAGAGTCGCGCGGCCTGCTCGGCGTGGGCCCCGGTGATCGGCGTGGCCTCACCCACCAGCCGCCGGGCCACGCCGAGCGTGCCATCGTCCAGCGGGCCCGCCAGGAACTCCGCCCACACCACGGCGCTGAGCGACAGCGTCCGCCCCCCGTCGAACCAGCCCTCGAGGCGCGCCGCTTCCGGCGTGCCCGGCAGCAGCGCCCGAATCAGGAAACTCGTGTCGAGGTGCACCCCGCCCGGCTCCGTCATGCCTCGTCCCCAGGCGTGCGCCAGGCGTCACGCTCGGCACGGACCTCGGCCACCCAGGTCTCGACCTGCTCCGGGGTCAAGTTCGCTCGCTGCTGCAGTTCGCGGAGCAGCGCGACCCGCTCTGCCCCGGCCGACTGCTCGTCGGCCATCCGGACCGCTCGTCGCAATACTTCGGACTTCGCCACGTCCCACCGCCTTGCCAGGTTTTCGATGCGCCGCATGGTCTCCGCGTCCAGGGAATATGTCGCACGCACAGATGTTACAGCCATAACAAGAGTATGGCAGTATTCACACTCGCGCGCAACGCTGTTGTCTTGTGACCGCCGACTCCGCACGAGGCAGATGTCGTGCCGTCTCGGGTCCGCGGCAAACACGAAAGGGCCGACCCCCGCGGGGCCGGCCCTTGGCACTTTCTGCGATCGTTCAGGCTATCTGGGGTTGCCGCTCTTGATCACCGGAGCGCCGGACTCGCTCCACTCCTGGTAGGAGCCGTCGTAGAGCTTCGCGTCGTAGCCGAGCATCCGCGCCACGAGGAAGGGCACCGAGGCCTGCACGCCCGAGTTGCAGTAGGTGACGACGGACTGGCCGGGGGAGACGCCGGCGGCGGCGAGCATCTGCTTCAGGTCGGCGGCGGACTTCAGCGTCTTGTCGTCGTTGAAGAACGCGGTGAACGGCAGCGTCGCCGCGCCGGGCACGTGCCCGGGGCGCTTGATCTCGCCCTTGCGATCGTCTTCGCCGGTGTAGGACGTGGTCGGTCGCGCATCGACGAGCGTCACGCCGGGCGTCTCGAGGTGCCCGCGCACCCAGGCGAGATCGACGAGGGCGGCGGCGCGCGGTCGCAGCGTCAGTGTGCCTGTCGCCGGTGCCGAGGGCATCTCGGCCGAGACTGTCTGCCCGGCGCGCACCCAGGCGGGCAATCCGCCGTCGAGCACCGCCGTCTGGCCGCCGAGGCCAGCGTAGTCCAGGGTGAACGCCACGCGCGCCACCTGCGGGATCTCGTCCTTCGCGAAGTAGACGACCACGCGCGAGGTCTCGCTGATGCCGAGGGCCTCCAGTTTCGCCTCGAGGTCGGCGGGAGCGGGCATCTCGTTCTGGAGCGGCGGCTGCGAGGCCGCCGTGATCATCGGGAGGGTCACCAGGCGCGCGCCCGGGATGTGCTCCCTGGCGTAGGCCTCCTTGTCGCCGACATGCAGCAGGACGAGGTTCGGCTGCGTGAGCGCGGCAGCGAGGGTGGCCGGGGTGATGAAGGTCGGAGCGTCCGCCGGCGCCTGCGCGAACGAGACGCCACCAGCGACGAGGGTCACGACGGCCCCGAGAGCAAGGGTTCGGAACATCATGCCGCCATCGTACCCCTTGCGTTCACGTCCGGACGTCCCACCGCGATCCATCCGGCCGCTTGTCGATGACGATGCAGGCAGGCATGCGGTCGGTGAGTTCGCGGACGTGGGTGATGATGCCGACCATGCGTCCGCTGACCTGCAGCGACTCGATCGCCGAGGCGACGACGTCCTGGGCCGCGGCGTCGAGGGTGCCGAAACCTTCATCGATGAAGAGGCTGTCCAGCCGCACGGCACCCGCTGCCCGCTGCACCTGCTCGCTCAGTTCGAGCGCGAGCGCCAGGGACGCCAGGAACGTCTCGCCTCCGCTCAGCGTATCGGCCGCGCGCACTTCCTGGGCGTTGTCGTGGTCCACCACGACGAACTCGTCGTCTTTCCACTGCAGCGTGTAGCGACCGGAGAGCTCGAGCAGCCGGGTGGAGGCACCCGCCACGAGGCGCTCGAAGGCCTCTCGGAGCAGCCAGGCCTGGAAGGCGTCCGCCTTGAGGTCGGCGGAGAGGCGCGCATGGATCTCGTGCGCGGCGCGCGCGGCGGCCAACTGCCCGTGCAGCGTGCTGGCGTGGAGCGCGCGGGCCCGCATGCCGCCGACCTGGACCTCGAGCTGGGCGGCACGGCGAAGCGTGTCGGTGACGGCCTGCTCGGCGTCGCGTTCCCGCGCGATGCAGGCGGCACGCTGCGCCTCGCTGACGGCGGCTGGCCCGACACGCGCCTCCAGGTCGGCGACCTGGGCCGTGACGGCCGCGAGGTGTCGCGTGTAGCCACTGGCGTGCGCCTCGAGCGTCTCGAGCGCCTCGTCGTCCAGCAGCGCGGCGGCCGCCTCGTCCGCACTGGCGAATCCGAGCGCGGAGAGAGCCTGCCCGGCGCGCTCGGCAATCGTCGCGAGCGCCGTGCGGGCTTCCTCGCACAGACGCGTGGCGAGGCGCTCGGCCTCCGTGGCCGCGGCCAGTTCGGTGTCGTCGCGCTGGGCCTCGACACGTGCCGCGTCGAGGGCGCCCTCGGCATCCACCAGCCGTCGTTCGAGGCGCGCCAGTTCGGCGCGAGGGTCTGCGGCATCGGTGATGGCGAGAATCTCGGCGTGCAACTGGTCGTGGGCGGTCTGCCTGGCGACGAGTTGCTCGCGACGTGTCGCGAGGTCGCGCTGGCAGGCCTCGAGCGCCTGCGTGGCGAGCGCCACACGGTGCTCGGCGTCCACACGCGTGGCCTGCGCAATCTGGTGCTGTCGCGCGCGCGTCTCGCGCTGGGCGCGGATGGCAGTGAGGTCGTCGAGGCGCTCGAGCAGCCAGTGTTCCGGCATCGACGCACTCGACGCCGGCAGGTAGTGCCGCAGGTCGGCACCCAGGGTCGCGACGCTGCTGGTGATGCGATCGCGGAGCTCGGCGCGCATGTGCTCGACGGCGGCCAGTTGGCTGCGGGCGCCGTCGGCAGCCGCCAGCGCTCGCACATGCAGGTCGTGATGCGCCGTGACGCGCTCGGCGAAGGTGCGGCAGGCCTCCGTGGCGTCGTTCTGCACGTCGAACAGCGAGGTCAGCTCGGGCGGCAGGGCGACCGCCGGAACGGTCGCGACGGTCTGCTCGCACACCGGACAGGCGTCGCCGGCGTGCAGGTGACGCCGCAGGGTCATCGCACGATGGGCGTCCTGGGCCTCGGTCAGTCGACGGACGGCCTCGACCCGAGCGGTCTCGGCGCGCGCGAAGGCCTGCCTGGCATCCTCGAGCGCTGCCGCCTGCGCCTCGGCGATGCGCGCCGACTCGCGTACCGCCTCCTGCGCCTGGCGCCACTTCATCTCGACCGCGGGACCCTGCGCCCGCAGGCTGCGCAACTCGCGTGCGAGATCGCGCCCCTGCTCACACGCCTGCAACTCGATCGGGTCGTACGCCATCGCCCGCAGCGAGGCGTCGAGCCGCGCCTCGTCGCTCATCGCGTCCTCGAGCCGTTGGGCCTGCGCGCGGCCGTCGGCCTCCTTCGCGGCGACCTCACGCGTCAGGGACGCCACGTCGCGCGCGAGCAGACGACACTCGTCGTCCAGCGCGTCGCGATGCCGGAGTCGGCCTTCGAGGCCTCGGAGCACGGCGATGCGGGCCTTCACCGGCCCGAGGTCGGCGAGGGCCTGCCGCGCGGCGTCGAACCGCGCGTGCGTGGTCGCCCCCACAGCCTGGCTGCCGGCGAGGCGTGCGACGGCGCTCTCGTGCTCGGCCGTGCGCATCGCGAGACGGGCACGCGCATCGGCGAACTGCTCGATGGCCACGCCGACCTGCCGCGCCCGGCGTGATCGTGCGATGCGCTCCAGTCGCGCCACCTGCGCTCCGTCCTCCTTCAGCGTCACCGCGAGGTCGGCGCGTCGTGCGGCGAGATCGCGCGCCAGATGCACCCTCGCCTCCATCTCGACTCGCTGGCGGCGCGCCTCGTCACGCGCCTCGACCACCTGGGGCTGGACGACGGCGACACGGGCCAGCTCGTCCTCGGCGGCGGCAATCGCCTCGGGTGTCGCGTCGGCGTACGCCTCCAGTTGCCGTTCTGCGGCCTCGACATCCCGCTTCGCGTCGCGACAGCGCTCGCCGGCCAGCCGCTGCATCCGGTTGTAGATGGTCAGCCGCAGCAGTTCCTGCAGGATCTGCCGTCGCTGCGCCGGCGCGCCCTTGAGGAAGCGCGCGAACTCGCCCTGCGGCAGCACGACGGCCTGGGTGAACGCGTCGTAGTCGAGCCCGACGAGCCGCTCGATGGCGTCATCGACCTCGTGCACCCCGGAGGCCAGCGTCGTGGTGACGTCGCCCACGCGCTCGTCGAGCTGACACAGACCCGGACCGGACGTGCGGCGCACCATGCGCGTGACCACGAAGAGGCGGTCGCGCGCGGTGAACCGCAGGGTTACCGACATGCGGTCGCGGCCGTGGGAGATCAGATCCTTGACGCTGCCACGTCCCATCCGCGACACCTTGCCGTAGAGCGCAAAGGTGACGGCGTCGAGCACGGAGCTCTTGCCCGCCCCGGTCGGCCCCGTGATCGCGAACAGCGACAGCGCGGACAGGTCGAGCGTCGGTTGCGCTTCGCGAAAGCACGTGAAGCCCTGAACGTCGAGCGCGACCGGTCTCACGGCTCCACCTCCGACGCCAGCGCGTCCTCGTACAACGCATCGAAGGCCGCCAGCGTGGCCTCGTCCACCGTGGCGCCGTGCTGCTCGAGGAAGAGCGCGTACAGCGCCCGTGGCGCCAGCGTGCCCCCGCGCCCCGGATCGGGGCCTGCGGGCCGCGTGGCCGATTCGTCTTCCGACGGACCGCGGCGCAGGATGTCCACGCTCACGACACCGGGGATGGCCGCCCGCACGCGCCGATTGATGTCGGGATCGACCGCGCCCGCCGTGCAGTCGACGATCACGCGCAGGTGCGGGTGATCGGAGACGTCGACGATGGGCACCGCGAACAGATCGGCGGGAGGGGCCGCGGCCGCGCCAGGGGACGCGATACGCAAACGCGTGCCGACGCGAATCAGCTCGGCCGCCGTCACCGTGACCGTGCGCAGTGGCCGTGCCCCGGCGTACGGCCGTGGCTCGACGTGCGCGGGTCGCCCAGGCTGCGCGTCCACCAGGTTCCAGGCCTTCGGCTCACCCTCCTCGCCGAAGTCGAGCTGCATCGGCGCACCCGCGTACCACGTGGGCACCGGCGCGCCGACAATCTGCTGATGGCGATGGATGTGGCCGAGCGCGACGTACTGCGCGGTCGGCGGCAGCATCCCGGGGTCGGCGGCCCACGCCTCGGCAACGTGCACGCGGCGTTCGCTCGTCCCCACGGCCGCCCCCTGGAGGTGGGTGTGGGCCATGAGGATGTTGACCGCGTCGGCCCTGAAGCCGGCGCTGATGCCGGTGACGAGCCGCTCCATCCGCCGGGCATAGCGCGCGCCGGCGTCGTCTGGCGAGGCGCCGAGTTCCTCGGCGGACAGGAACTGCGACGGCCCGACGAACGGCACCATGCCGACGACCACGCGTTCGCCCGAGGCCACGTCGAGCGTGACGCACCCGCCCTGGTCGTGCGGCTTCACGACGCCACACGCCGTGACCTGCGCGAGCTCGGCCAGTTGCGCCCACGCCTCCACGCGTGCCGGGCTGTCGTGGTTGCCGGCGATGACCACCGACGGCACACGCAACTGACCGACACGCCGGAAGAAGCGGAAGACCAGACGCTCGGCCTCGGCCGACGGCGACGACGTGTCGAACACGTCGCCCGTCATCAGGACGAGGTCGACCCGCTCACGCTCGACGACCGACGCCAGATCGTCGAGCACGACCTCGAGCTCGTCGAGGCGCGACTGCCCCTTCCACGCCTTGCCAGCGTGCCAATCGGAGGTGTGGAGAAATCTCACAGCGATGATTCGTAGCCGTCGACCTTCAGGTCGACGGTCAGTGGTCTCACGGCTGCGTTCCCGTCTTCACGGGGGCGCTCGTCGTGCGTGCCCACTCCTCGAACGAGCCATCGAAGAGCTTGACGTCGTAGCCGAGCATGCGGGCCACCAACCAGGGGACGGTGGCCTGCTGTCCGATGTGACAGTAGGTGGCGATGGTCGAGCCTGGGGCGGCGCCGGCCGTCTTCAGCATGGCATCGAGCGCGACTTTCGGCTTGAAGGTGCCGTCCGGCTGTACCCACGTGTCGTACGGCGCGCTCACGGCACCGGCGATGTGCCCTGGACGCGGGATGCGGCCGTTGTTGTTGCTCTCGCCCGTATAGAACTGCGGGGTGCGCGCGTCGATGACGACGTGGCCCGGCGTGCCGACGTGGGCCTGCACCCAGGCGAGGTCGGCGACGATCTCGGGGCGTGTCTTGACCGTGAGGGTCCCCGCTGGTCGCGCCACCGGGGCATCCTTCGTCACCGCCTTGCCCGCGGCCTTCCAGGCCGGCATCCCCCCGTCCAGCACCATCGTCTGGCCGCCGAGCCCGGCGTAGTCGAGCGTGAAGACGATGCGCGTGACGCTCTGGATGACGTCCTTGCCCGTGTAGACGACCACCCGCGATGCGTCGCTGATGCCGAGCGCCTCGAGCTTGGTCTCGAGGGCGGCGGGCGCCGGCAGCTGCAGGCTGAGTCCGCCGTCCTGCGGGTCGGCAGCGATGGCGCGCAGCTCGACATGATGGGCGCCGGGCAGGTGTTCCAGGTCGTAGTCGGCCTTCGGCCCGACGTGCAGCAGGACGAGCGCGGCGTCGGAGAGCATCGGCTCGAGCTGCGCCGGTGTGATCAACGACGGCGCCGGCGGCTGCGCGGCGGCCGCGACGCAGGTCAGCGCGAGAGAGGCAAGTCCGGCGACGGGAACACGCATGTCTCAGGATAGCGCTTCGTTCTTCGAGGACGAACGTCGAACGCAGAACGCTGCGGCCAGAGCATCGACTCGCGCTGCATTCTGAATTTTGGTCCTTCCGGGAATAGCGTGGGCAGCTCGGGCCGGCTGC
>NZ_JALHPM010000111.1:0-23325 GCF_022842525.1 Luteitalea sp. | reverse complement strand
CGCGCGCGGCGCCGGCGGCTGATCGAGCGTGCCCGCCGCTGGTCCGACGCGCCCGGTGCCGGCGCCTGCGGCGGCCGCTCAGAAGGGCGGCATCTCCAGTCGCCACATGCGATTCGGCCGGCGCCCGGTCGGGAACATCTGCTGGGCGAAGAGCACGTGCCGGCCGTCGGGACTCCAGGTCGTCGGCCAGCTGCCACAGCCGCCGCAACTCTCCGGCTGCTCGGAACGGTTGGAGGCAGTGAGACGCTGGCGCGCCGTGCCGTCGCGTCGCATGACGTTCAGCTCCGACCAGAACGTGCGCTCGGCACCCTCGCCCTCGACACCCTCGCCGGAGCCCCACACGATCGCCTCGCCGTCGGGCGAGTAGCGAGCATGCTCGTCATACGCGTCCGGCGTATTCGTGAGGTTGCGCAGGTCACCGGACTGCAGGTCGAGTTCGAACAGGTCCAGGCCGCCCGAGAATGCCAGGCCGCGATCCGACGAGAACAGCAGCATCCGGCCGTCGGGCGAGAAGCCGTGCGATTCGTACAGCTGCCCGTCGAGCAGAACGCGGTCGTCCTCGAGCCGCGGCGAGTTCTCCCAGTTGAACGTCGCCACGTGCAGCTCCCACTCGCCGAAGAACTTGTCGCGCTGGCGTGTGGAGGGCCTGGTCAGCTTCGACCAGACGACCTGCGTGCCGTCCGGCGAGAAGTAGGGGGAGAGCGCGCCGTAGAGCTGCCCCTGGCGCCACCCCGTGTACCGGGTCAGGTTGGTCCACGCGCCCGAGCGCAGGTCGACCACCCAGAGATTGGCAAAGGCCGCCACGCCCGGCACGGAGTTGCTGCTGCCACACGGGCGTTGCCGATTCTCGTCCGACTCCACCGACATCAGCAGATACCGCCCACTCGGATGGAAGTGTGCGAATCCGTGATGGCAGAGGGCGGACGGCGCGCCGGCGCCACGGCCCGTCCAGGTCTCGCGCTCGCTGCCGTCGGGGCGCATGGTGTGCACGTGCCAGACGGTGCGGCCCCCGATCTCGGCTTCGTGTTCTGCGGCGACGAGGTCGAGAGCGCCGTGCCAATCGCGCACGACCTCGCCGTTCTCCGACATGAGCTCGATGGACGGCGTCCGCGCGTCACTGGCCAGGACACACCAGAGCCCCGCGAGGGCCACCGTGACGACAACACGCATTCGAACGCCTCCTTCGTGCGCCAGCGCGTGCGTCTGCGATCGTTGCCTCCTCGCGCGCCGATGCCGGTACCACTTATCGTAGGCGCGGCGCCCGGTTCCCCGCATCCGTCGAAAGTCATGCCTCGACCGCATGACGTTTCGGCCACGCCCGTCGTGGAAGCTGCTCGTAGAATGGCTCGTGCGCGTTCCGGAGCCAGACACGCTCTTCCGCGTGATCGCGGTGCTCGCCAGCCTCAACGTGGCGTTTCCGCAGTTGGTGCGGGCCGCCCGCGTCGGCGGCACCCATGGTGCGACGTCCGCCGCGCTGCAGGTGGCTCTCGGCCTGCTGTTCATCGCCGCCTTCTGGGCCAGCACGGCCGGAGACCCGGATGAGCGTACCAGCCGGCGCACCCGGATCCTGTTCGGTGTGCAGGTGGTCGTCGCCATGGCGATGCTCCACTACTTCGTCATCGTCGCGGCGACGGCCGCGTGGCTGTTCGCGCCGCGAACCGCAGTGCGATGGCTGGCGTGGCAGCTGGGCCTCTTCCTGATGATGGCGGTGGTGCCGCTCATGGTCGATCTCGGCCCGGGCTGGATCGGACTCGGCGTGTTCGTGCCCGACAGTGCCACGACGCCGGCGAGCGTGGCTGTGCCGACGGTGGTCGTCTACATGGCCGGCTGGCAGCTCTTCGCCTTCGCCGTCGGTTACCTGGCCGCCGGTGAGCGGCGCGCCAATCTGGCGCTGCAGCGCAGCACGCGAGAACTCGTGGCCACGCAACAGATGCTCGCGGAGAGCCACCGTGTCGCCGAGCGGATTCAGATCTCGCGCGAGCTGCACGACACGCTGGGGCACAGCCTGACCGTGCTGAACGTGAACCTCGAGCTGGCGCGCCACCTGGTGGACGGGCGGGCGGCGGAGGCCATCACCAGGGCGCAGACGGTGGGCCGCGTGCTGCTTGCCGACGTCCGGGACGTCGTGCACACCCTGGGTGCAGACCGCTCGATCGACCTGCAGCGCGCCCTCGCGACGCTCGCGCGCGGGTCCACGGCTCCCACCGTACGGCTGTCCTGGCCCGAGTCCCTCGTGGTCACCAATCCGGCCGTGGCGCACACGCTGTTCCGCTGCGTGCAGGAGGCGCTCACCAACGCCATCCGTCATGGCCGGGCGCGGTCCGTCTGGGTCGACCTGTGGCACACACGCGACGAGCTCTCTCTCCGCGTCCGCGACGACGGCATCGGCGCCGCGGAGATTCGGGAAGGACACGGTCTGCTGGGGATGCGGGAGCGTCTCGAAGCGCTCGGGGGCCGGTGCCGGATCGAGAGCGCGCCCGGCGCCGGTGTGACACTGACCGTCTCCGTCCCATTGCCCGGCGAGGTCGCATGATCCGCGTCGTGCTCGCCGACGATCAGACGCTGATGCGCGAAGGCCTCCGCAAGCTGCTCGACCTCACGGACGACATCCGCGTCGTGGCGGAGGCGGCCGATGGGGTCAGCGCGGTCGAGGTCATCACGCGCGCGGCGCCCGATGTCGTGCTGCTCGACGTGCGGATGCCCGGGCAGTCGGGCCTGCAGGTGCTCGCCGCGCTTCAGCAGGCAAACGCGCTGCCGCCGACGATCTTTCTCACGACCTTCGATGACGACGAGGCGCTGCTCGAGGGCATCCGGCGCGGCGTGCGCGGGTTCCTTCTGAAGGACGTGTCGCTGCAGGACCTGACGGCCGCGATCCGTGATGTGGCCGCGGGCGGCACGGTGATGCGGCCGCTCATCACGGAGCGTGTGCTTCGTGCGGTGCGCCAGTTCACCCCGCCGTTCGAGGCCTCGGCCGACCCGGAGCGCCTCAGCCGCCGCGAGGTCGAGACGCTGCGGCTCGTGGCCGGCGGCCACAGCAACCGGGAGATTGCCGCCGCGTTCGGCACGACAGAGGGTACGGTCAAGAATCACGTATCGAGCATCCTGGCGAAGCTTGGGGTGCGGTCACGCACCCAGGCGGTGCTCAAGGGGATGGAGCTCGGGTACCTGGGGCGCAACACGTGATCGCCGGACCGTCCCGGACGTTGCGACTCTCGCCCTGCGACGGATTCGACGGGGCGGTTGGACTCGAGGTGCTGTTGCCGCACCCGAGGAGCGGGTGACGGGCCGCGTCCTTCGCGTGTGCGGAACGCCAGCCCGCACCGGTGGTGACCAGCGGCGATCGAAGAGGGCGCCCCGCGGTTCCCGGGGAGCACGCGCGCCCGTCGGGCTCTCAGCGCAGCGGTTTCCGCGCGACCAGACGCACGAGTTGAATGCGCTCGGGTCCCCAATCGTACGAACCCTCGAGCTGTTCGTGCCGCACGATCTCGAATCCGTCGAAGATCGTCAGCAACTCGCCAGGCGCATACCCGAATGCGGCCTTGGCGTCGGGGGTGATCCCGGCCTCGACCACGACCACGCCGCCAGGTCGCAGGGCGCGACGGACGTGATGGATGCTCCGCTTCTCGATCGTGTAGATGAGCGCGATGAGGTCCCACTGCGCGGTCCCGAAGTCGAATTCCTCGTCTGCTGCGACGACGGCCTTCAGGCGGAGCTTCTCGGTTCGCGCTGCTGCTTCGGCGTGACGGACGCCGACGGACGAGACGTCGAAGCCGGTCACGTCCCATCCAGCCCGTGCGAGATGGAGCGCGTTACGTCCCATGCCGATGCCGACGTCGAGGGCGCGGCCAGCCCTGAGGCTGCGCGCCGCCTCGACGAGCAGCTGGTTCGGCTGTGTATTGAACTCCGGCGTCTTCGCATAGACGGCATCGTAGAGTTCGGCCTCGTCGTAGGCAGTGATGAGGCGGAGGGCTCGGTCAGCCGCAGCGGGCGTGCGGCCGTCGCGCACGAGCTTCGCGCGGTATTGATCGAGGGCGGCGGCCCATTCAGCGCCGGGCGCGGCCGTCGTCTGCCACGCCTTGAACGCCGCCAGCAGGGCCGGGCCTTCCGTGGTCTGCGCCACGGCGAGCGGGAGTTGGCTGCACAGGAGCGCCGCGACGATCAGCGCGCGCATGCGTCGTGTCCGGCGGCGACGAGCGTCCATGCCTGTCAGCGTAGTGGCAGGCGCCCGGCCGAGCAAGGCGTCCGGTGGCGCCCACCCCTGCGCGGTCTTCCGCGGCACGAATGGACGCCACCGGCAGATGGCGAGGAACGCCGGTCCCGGCGCCGTCAGCGCAGCTTTACGACGGCGAAATGGCTGTCGCCAGCACTGGAGTTCCCGGTCGTGATGCCGGCGCCCAGGTTGTGAATCATCGAGATGTTCACGACGTCGCCTGCGTTGAGATTCCTGATGCACACCACTTGGAGCTGCTGGAATGTGTCCGACGCTTCGTCCGCCGTTTGCTGCACGACGTTGCCGTTCAGTTCCACGGAGATGAAGCGGTATTCCCCGGCGCCGGGACCTGCAACGTTGCTGGTCGCCGACGTGGCGGAAATCACATACAGGCCCGAGGACGGAACCGTGTAGGTACCCGCGGCAGGCGTGTATGTGCCGCCGCCGGTATTGGTCGTAACAGTGTTCCAGTTGGTGAGATCGACACGAACGCCGTCGGGCAGCGACTGCGCCGAGGTCTTGCCCTCGACACGAAACTGGACGTTGGCGTCCGTTGCGGTGCAGGTGACGGTGCCGTTGGCATTGATCCCGGACACGGCCTGCCCGGCAGGACAGGTCCCCGTGACCCGGGCCTGGACCTGCGTCTGGTTGATCTGCGCGGCGCCGACCGCACCCGCCGCCAGTTCGACCGACGTGACCGAGGCGGCCGCAAGGCCGCTCAACGGCGTGGGACGAGCCGGCAGTGCCGGCACGTTGCCGAAGAATGCGAACGTGCCGGTGTTACCCGCGCTGTCGTTCCAGGTGCCGCTGCCATTGGCCGGACTCACCACCGCCGAGACGTGCACCGGCTTGCCGCTCGGCGCGGTCACGATGGTGAAGTTGATGGTCACGTTCCCGCCGCCGTTGAACGTGGCCACGCCGACGGCACCCGCGCGATTGGTCGCACCGCACTGATCGTCGGACCCATCCAGTGTGAACCCTCCAGAGGGTGTGGCGGTCAGCGTCAGCGTGACGATGTTGCAGTAGGGCTGCATCTGCCAGGGGAACGTGCCGAAGACCTGCGCGGACGCGCGCTGTGGCACGAAGGTGACCGCGACTAACAGGCCGAGAGCGACAAGGGACGTTCGAATCATCTAATCTCTCCTCTAGATGTCGTAATGGCGTCGGTCCTGCTACGCCGGCCGGGAGCCTATCACGACCGCACTCAGCAGTGGGACAGCGCTGATGTCGAGTTCGCGCGCGAACCGGATTCCGCCGTGCCCGTGCCCTGTTCCACGGGCCTTGTCCCGCCGCCTCCAAAACGGCGAGGTGTTGGAGGCGGCAGCTACGCTACGTCAAGGAGCGCGCGGGGATTCTTGGCGGCTATCAACAACAGCGTCCGTGCCGCGCCGGAGGGCGCACGGCGGCCCTGCTCCCACCCCTGCAGCGTCCGCACCGAGACGCCCAGCAGTTCAGCGAAGCGCGGCTGCGAAAGCCCCGTGCCCTCGCGGATGGACGCGACCGATGGCACCGGGGTGACGCGGCCATGCTCGCCGCGCTTGAGCTGCCGGAGCCCGTCCAGAATCTCCCGCCCGATGTTTCGCTTAGGCGCCGCCATCGATCTCCTCCTTGATCTTCTGCAACACGGGTCCCGGGATGCTCTCGACTTCGTTCCTGGCGTAGAGCGTGAGCGTCCAGATCTCTCCCTGCCGTGACCGCAGGTAGTAGATCACCCGAATTCCGCCACGTTTACCGCGGCCAGCAAGGCCTCAGCGAAGCGTCGGACGCCGCCCGACCCGCGAATCACGTCGCCAGCGTCCGGATTGTCGGCCAGCGCCTGCTGCAGCGCTGCGGATTCGTCGTCCGAGAGATACTGCCCGACCAGCGACGTGAAGAGCGTGGTCTCGATGAACGTCAGCACGGCTGGCGTCGAGCAGACGTCAGAGACGGATAGACCGTCAATCGCAGCGGTGGCCGGTGCCATCCGCCGCGCCCAGTAATGCTGGCGCGACTACCTCGGGGAGAAGTGACATGGCACGACGCAGCAGAGACTGGAACGAAGGGCTGGCGCAGGACCTGCGCGACCAGGAGTTCGCCCGCGAGTTCCTGCTGGCCGCCATGGATGAGGGCGTGCCGATTCAGGTGGCGCTCGGCAAGGTGATCCGCGCGATGGGCGTGAAGGAGTTCGCGGCGAAGGTGAAGATGGCCGGGCCGAACGTGCTGCGCGCGATCAATTCCCGGCACAACCCGACGCAGGACACGATGAATCGGTTGCTGAAGCCGTTCAGTCTCAAGCTCAGCCTCGCGCGCATCGAGGAGACCAGTCGGCGACCACGAGGCCGTCCGGCCGTGGAGACATAGTGGAGGCGGCGGGAAAACCGACCAGATCGGGGGAGAGACGTTCGTCGTGGTCAGCGGGAGTTGTGCCCGCTAAGTCGCGCCACCGGCGCGACTTGCGCGCCTGACTACGGCGCCGACACCACGACTGAACGTAGTGAAGGAGTGGTGGAGGCGGCGTCCGCCTAAGTCGAATCCGGCGATGTCCGTCGTCGTTCGCAGAACCCGGTAAATTCAGCGAATTGTTGAGAACGTTGACCGTCGGTGTCCGTTGACGGTCGGCCACATCCGCCTTAGGATGTGGGACGACATGATGGACGGACAGACCTCGTCGCCTCGTAAGAAGCCGCGCGGCCGACATCCGGAGAAGCGCCTCACGGCGGTGCGTGTGCGGGCGCTGAAGGCGCCAGGACGCTACGCCGATGGCAACGGGCTCTACCTGTTCGTCGACGCCTCTGGGGCCAAGCGGTGGGTTCTGCGGACGGTCGTGCTCGGGAAGCGCCGCGACATGGGGCTCGGGTCCGCGCAGCTCGTCTCCCTCCTCGATGCCCGAGACGAGGCGGCTCGATTCCGTCGGCTGGCCCGCAGCGGCGGCGACCCCCTCGCCGACCGCCGCAAGTCGCGCGTGATCGTGCCGACGCTCAGGGCCGCTGCCAAGGCGGTCCACGAATCCCATGCCGGCACCTTCCGGAATCCGAAGCACCGCGCCGACTGGATCAGCTCGCTCGAAATGCACGTCTTCCCGAGTCTCGCCACCGAGCGCGTCGACACGATCACTTCGGCCGACGTGTTGATGGTGCTCGGTGAGATCTGGCTGGCGAAGCCCGAGACGGCTCGTCGGGTTCGGCAGCGGCTCCGCACGATCTTCGACTGGGCCAAGGCGTCGGGCTTTCGGGCCGGCGATAACCCTGTTGATGGGGTGGGCAAGGTCCTACCGCGCCACAAGGGCGACAAGGCCCACCACGCGGCGATGGCCTACGCCGAGGTCCCCGCGTTCATCGAGGCCCTTCAGAAGGCGGCGGCGGGCGAGCCGACCAAGCTGGCGTTCGAGTTCCTGGTCCTCACGGCGGCGAGGACGAGCGAGGTGATCGGGGCTCGATGGGACGAAGTCGACCTCGATTCAGCGACGTGGACGGTGCCCGCGTCGCGAATCAAGGCTGGCCGTGAGCATCGGGTTCCGCTCTCGCCTCGCTGCGTCGAGATTCTGACGAGAGCCAAGGAAATCTCGGACGGTGGCCCCTACCTGTTCTCCGGGCGCTACGCCGAGACGCCGCTCTCGAACACGGTGTTTCTGATGCTGCTGCGGCGACTCAAGAAGGGCGACGTCACAGGGCACGGCTTCCGCAGCGCCTTCCGCGACTGGGCGGCGGAGCGGACCAACTTCCCGAGAATGGTGTGCGAGGCTGCCCTCGCCCACGTCGTGAAGGACAAGACCGAGGCCGCGTATTTCCGCAGCGACCTGTTCGACCAGCGCCGTGCGCTGATGGATTCCTGGGCAGCGTTCGCCACGACGAAGAAGGCGAACGTGCTGCCGATGCGCGCGTAGCACGTGATGGAGGCAGCATGCTGGTGAGGGCAGCTGGTGAACCAACCTGCAAACAAGCGCCGCTGTTCAGCGAGCGGCGGTCGGCGCTGGACAAATTGCCGAGATCGTCGCAGGCGCCTTACGCGAGCTGTGACCATGCCTGACAACGAGCCAATGCCGGATGCTACGCCAGCATCCAGACACTTCGACATCTTCGCGCCAACGAAAGAGGAGGCTGAGCGCATCAGCCGGGCGCCATTCCTCGGCACAGACGAAGCTGGGTGGGCGGAGTTCGCCCGCCTCGTTCACTTTCAGCTTGTGCAGGCATACATCGATGGAGACGTGAGTCTCGAACGGGGACTGCGGTGCATGATGTCGTGCTCCGTTGGCTGTGCTCCTGCGATCCGCGCAGCGTTGATGGCGTTGACGACCCGGAAGATGCTTCTGCACCCCCCCCCTGACACCGCATGATGCGCGTCGCAAGAACGCTAGGTGGGTGAAGGTGTCGGCTGCGAATCTCGTGGAGATGCTACGGGCCAACCGACCCCGGGAGGCGTATGCACCTCACGAGCACAACGGATGGACAACACCGATCCTTGAAGAAGCAGGCGCGTGGCTGGTTGTGCTAGGCATAACCGACAGAGTGGACGCGCGCACCATCTTCCGCTGGCACGGTGAAGCCGAGAAGGCGGGCGACTTGAACACTCCTGTTCAGTTGATCGACGGGTCGGATGCGTAGACCGGCCCGCAAGTTTTAGCCGATGCTCGCTAGGCCGGCGACGTCATGGTGACGCGCCCGTGCCGTCGGCCCGTTTCTCCGTGAATCGGGGCCGAATGTCTTGCGACGTGTGGAGCCTTCACGCGTCGCGCGAGCGAGTCGAGTGAGGCAGTTCGTCTGCAATCCGACGCTCGTTGTCAGCGCCCACCGGTAGGCGCGATACAAAATGTCCCGGCACTGCGGGACCGCACGAGTTGAGTGCGGGGACCGATGCGAGCGAAACACGCGGCTACGACACGTCGAGGGTGCCCGACGTGCCTGATGCCGGCTCTGCCGGAGCGCGTTTCACGCTCCCAGCCTCCCGGCTGTCCAAGGCGTGGGCCGGACAAAACAGCGGGTTCAAGATCGCTAGAGGGGACCGTCTGGCCGGCCACGCCGGTTGGACCGACGGCCAGCGCGCAATTGGGGGCTCAGGCGCCTCGTGGATTGCAGTTGGTGCTCGAACGGACTGCGGCTGTCCGCCCCGACTCTGAGGCCTTGGCCTCACCTGCCCGGCCCCATGGGGCTGCTGATTACCGCGATCGCGTATCAGCATGAGGCGCCTGACGAATCGACGTAGCCATACCGATGCGGACCAACGGTCCGCTACGCGAGGCTCACTCGCTTCTGCGTCGATCTCGGAGGGGCATCCTTGATGACGCCAAGTTCATCGCTTTCGGTTTGGGAATGGCCCGCACCAGCGGGTTTACCGGCGATGGACCGCGCGAGCCGCTTGGCTTCGCGTTTCTCTCCAGCCTTGGAATGTATAGGCAGGAGAGGAAAATGCCGCTGGTGTGTCTCGACTGCTGCGCACTCTAGAGCGCGATCGAGTGCGTATCGCTCCAGGGCTGGTGTGGTGAGAATCGGTTCCGTCTTTAATCGAACGGAGCTGGACGATGGCGAACGCGATTCTTCGACTTCCGGAAGTGATTCGACGAACTGGCCTTCGGCGGACCTCGATCTACTCCAGGATCGCTGCCGGCGGCTTCCCGCGCGGCTTCACGCTCGGCGGTGGAACGGCGCGAGGCTGGCTAGAGGTCGAGGTCGAGGATTGGATCTCGGCGCAGGCCGCATCGCGGGAGCCTCAGCCGCATACGGTGGCACTTCGGCGCAACAGCTCGGGGGTACGAGGCTAGCTTGTGGGTGGTCGTCATGCCGTGTCGATCGTCGAGAACTCGTCAAGATGCTCAGGTGATGGTCGGCGTTCTCACCTGCGGGCTCCCGGCCAAGGTCGAGAGACAGCCCAGGGACCTGTCTGCCGCCGCAAGCCGGCCAGACGAGCCACACTGCAAGGGCCTGAAGGGTTCAAGGGCTGCCGGGGGCAACGATGAGTAGCCAAGGCTCCGCCGGGCCTGCCGAGTCGCTGCTGACGCATCGCGAGCTGGTCAGACTGCCGGTGGCTGACCTGCTGCCGAACGCTTACAACCCGAACCAGATGACCGAGGCCGAGTTCAGCGAACTCGTGGCCGAAGTGGAGCATCTGGGCCGCTGTCCGAAGCCCATCGTCGTCCGTCGTGAGGGCGCCCAGTGGTTGATCGTCGACGGCGAGCATGGCTGGAGGGCCGCGAAGGCGATCGGGCTTCCTGAGGTTGCCTGCGAGGTGGTGGACGTCGACAAGTTCGAGGCCATGCGTCAGACCTACAAGCGGAACCAGCACGGGCGGCATGACCCCGTGCGACTCGGGAAGATGTTCCGACTGATGCTGGCAGAGCGTGCCTGCTCACAGCGGGGGCTGGCTACGGCGATGGGGGTGAGTGACGCGACCGTTCGCAACGCGATGCTCTACGCCGACGCGGCCGACCTGCGTGACGGTTACGCGGTGGCGCCCCCTGCGGACAAGGTCGATGTATCCAGCTTGACCGTTCGGCAGGTCCGGGCCTACGTCGGCCTGCCGCCGCCCGTGCGAGATGCGTGGCTCGACTCTGGCGCTGACCTCAGGGCGCTGGACCGTGCCGTAATCGTCAAACACGAAGGCGCGACCCAGGGCGACACGTCAGAGACGGACTTCGGTCAGGACGAGACTGGGCGGTCGGGCTGGGCGCTGTTGATTGACGCCGGACTGGCCGAACGCGTGCAGGCGTCCTCATTCGTCGAGTCCGCTCATGAGGCGTTCCGCCTGCTACTGTTCCGCCAGGAATTCCACGCCGCCGTTGAGGATCTCGATCTGTATCTACGGCCAATCGTTGAGCTATGCCTGCCCGCATCGCTGGTGAACCGACTTCCGGCGACGCCTGCGGAGGCCGGAGTTCGAGTGGTCGTCACGCCGATGACATGGTCATCGATCTTGCGCGAGTGTGCGGGACGGTCTCGCGTGCCGGCAGAGATTGACGACCTCGTCAGGGCGTCCGTCAACATCGCGGTGAGGCAGGCCGGCGGCACACCGGCTGAGACGACCGACCCGCGAACCCTGGACGCGCTGGCTGCGATCGATCAGGCGCCGCCGTTCGTCCGCCAGATGGGCCTGGCGTTGAACGACCAGCGCGAGCTTGCGCAGCTCGTGTCGGCGTGGACTGGCCCCCAGGAGGAACTACCACAGATCGCGGAACGGGCCTGTCGAGTGCTCGCTGGAATGCGACGCTTGGCAGCGATCCAGGGTGCCGGTGCGGTGCGTCGGCAGCGCGAGCGCGCCGAGCCGGCCACTCCGGTGGGCGCCTTCACCTATGCGATCGGGATGGTGCGGGAGGAGCGACGGCGCGACGAGCACCGGCGCGCGCTGGAGCAACAGAACGACCTCGCCGAAGCAGTAGCGAACTACGTCGCCGGGCTCAGCACCTTCGGTGGGCCGGTCGCGGGGGTAGCCATGTCGGACGCGCTCCGAGGGCGTCTCATGCATGTCCCTTTGCCGGAGCTTCAGCTACTCGGGGGCCTATTGCTCGGCGTGAACGATGCCGAACTGGTCTGGCGGAAGTCCCTGATCGATGGTCGCCCTGGTTCCGATCCCCAACAGAACGACCAGCCGCGCGAGGCCTGAGATGGGACGAACCACCGCCGCCCGACCGCGCGTGCTCGTGCCCGGCCCCCGGCAAATCGGGCATGCAGCCGTCGACGCCAGAAAGCCTCATGTCGCGGTTACTCAGCCCCAGCCGAGCGCCGACTGGCAACATAGTTTTATCCTTGAGTATGTCGCCAACGGCGGAAACGCCACGGCGGCGTATGCGGCGGTCCGCCCGACCTGCCGTCGCTCGACGTGCGCCACTGAAGGCTACAAGCTCCTGAGAAAACCTGAGATTGCGAAGGCGATCAAGAAGGCCCGGGAGGAGCACTGGCACCGGTTGAAGATGGAGGGCACCGAGGCGCTGGCGCTCATCTCCATACGAGCGCGCGCCGACGTGGGGTTGATGTTCGACAGCCGGGGCAACCGCCTGCCGATCTGCGATTGGCCGGTAGCCCTTCGCCTCTGTGTCAAGAGCATCAAGGCTGGACCGCACGGCGACACGATCACGTTCTACGACGGCCTTCGGGCCGCGGAATTGATGGCGCGTGCGGCCGGCAAACTCGGGTCCGAGGCCGCGCCGGGATTCGACCACCTGGGCTATCTGGCTGCGCTGCAACGGAGGCACGAGGCCTCCCAGCAATGAGGCGGCCGGAACGCGGGGAATGTGCGGCAGATGCTGCGAGGCGGTCTGCCAGATTGAGCAAACCTACTCCCACGCCCAGCGGTGGTGGTGCGATTGTGACTGCTACTGGTGGCCGTAGGGTACTCGACCCCATGAAATGGAGCATTGCTATGTGGCAAAGATCTTTGTTTGCGTCGTTCGCGGTTGTAGCGGCGTCGATTTCTCCCAGCGCTGGCCAAGAGAGCGTCGATGTTTCTGGCGTCCGGGCCCAGCAGCCCATGGCTAAAGCCGTACCTGAAGCTCCACGGGCAGGAGTTGCAGTCGCCACGCGTAACTCAAGGGCGTCGCGGCGGTGCGCGCGGTGGCGTACCATCGGCCGACTACGGTGGCGAGCGCGGCCCGCAGCACGATGAGCGCGGCGATCGCCTGGGCGGCGCGGCTCTGCAGCCCCCGCGGGGTGCCGACGCCAAGAGCGCGCCGCATGAGCAGCCACAGATTGAAGGCGGCGGCGTGTACGAGGAGCCGCTTCGTGATGTTGGTGTGGCCGTGCAGGTGCGTGCGCTGCATCCCGCCCGTCTCGTAGAGATGGGCGTTCGGTTGTTCGAAACGCAGACTGCGTTGGCGTTGGAGGGCGCCAGGGGTGGGTCTGGCCGCCCTCGGGGCTGAAGTGCGCACCGGCATCGAGCTGCGCCAGTTCGGCGACCGTGTGGTCGCCGACGCGGCCCCGGCCGTCGGTGGTGCGCGCCAGAGTGGCATCGTGGATCACCACCAGCACGCCGTCGCGCGCCAGTTGCACGTCGAACTCGACCGCAGCGGCGCCGAGCGCCACCGCCTCGCGCAGCGACTCCATCGTGTTCTCCGGTGCAAACGCGCGGTTGCCGGAATGGCCGATCACCGGCCGCGCAAGGGGGTCGAGCAGGATCATCGAGGCACCCCGCGGCGCCGCGCGGGCTGCGGCGGGCGGATTTCAGGGAAGCGGCAACCTCAGATCGTCGTGGTGGCGAAGAAGTTCACGCGCTCCGAGACGTGTCCCCACCCGTGGGACTATGTGCCTGTCCGCAGCTGGCCGCTCTTGCGCACGAGGTCGATCATGCTGGAACTGATCGCGCCATTCACTCAGGGCGAGAGGAAACACTAGCAGGGTCCTGCGGGTGACAGAGCATCCAGTATCAGACCATGGCCCCCACGCCCTGGACGAATTTTCGAGCTTGCCCAGCTTACCGACAGTGTGGCACTCGCGCATTGGCGGGTTCTCGGGGCCACGTCGGACCTGCGGACGACCGACCTGGGGCCACGTGACACCCACGTGGCACCTCCGGCGCGACCGCGCCGGGGGACGCGCGGACGAGGACGATACGGGCGGCGGAAGGGCGACGGGTGGCTAGTGCACCGCCGTTGAGATGCGATCAAGCGTTCGCTTATGGGACTTGATTATCTCGCGTGCCGCCGCCTGCTCGCCCTCCTCGAGGATCACGGCGCGCCCGCCCTCGCCGCCGCGGTCGAGGAGGCCCTCACGCACGAGGCCCCCAGCGCCGGGCCATCGCGCTCCTGCTCGATCAGTAGCGCCGCCGCCGTGGCCTCCGGCCCGCCGTCCCGATCCTCCTGCCGGCCCATCCCCGCGTCCAGGACCTCACCGTCCACCCGCACGCCTTGGAGGCCTACGATGCCCTCAGCCCCGACCGCCCCCGCGACCCTGGGTAGTCAGCTGCGCCGCCTAGGCCTCACGCGCAGTGCCGACGACCTGAATGACCTGCTCGCCCGCGCCGCGAAACTCCGCTGGCCCCCGGTCGCCCTCCTGGAGGCACCGGGCCACCACCGAGCTCGAGGACCGCGCACCGCAGCCTCGAGCGCCGCTTCAAACGCGCGCGGCTCGGCCGCTTCAAGCCCATGGCCGACTTCGAGTGGAGCTGGCCCAAAACCCTCGACCGCTCGCTCGTCGAGCAGGTGCTCACGCTCGACTTCCTCGGCCGCGCCGAGAATCTCGTGCTCGTCGGCGCCCAAGGCCTGGGCAAGACGATGATCGCGAAGAACTCCGTGCATTAGGCGATTCTGCACGGCCACTCGGCGCTGTTCACGACGGCCGCCGACCTCCTGCTCGATCTCAACAGCCAGGAGACGGATCGTGCGCTCGACCGGTGGCTCAAGCACTACTTGCGTCCGCAGCTTCTCTGCATCGACGAGATCGGCTACCTCGCCTACGATGCGCACACCGCCGACCCGCGCGTTCAAATCGTGACGCGCCGCTACGAGCAGAAGTCGATCGTGCTCACGACCAATCTCGCGTTTCGGGACTGGCACACGATCCTCCCAATGCGTCGTGCGCCGTCGGCCTCATCGACCGGCTCACGCACGACGCCGCCATCGTCAAGGTCACCGGCGACAGCTATCGGCTGCGCGAGGCCGAACAGGCGCAGAAGACACGACGGGCGTCATGTTTCCACCCTCGCGCGGGGCGACCGCCCAGCGACGTCGGTCCAGATTGAAGCGCTTCTCCGTGAGCGCCAACAGCCACGACGCCAGTCCCGCGGTGCGCACTGACATGCGGCACCACCTCCCGGCGGGCCGCGGTGTCGGCGTGCCGCGCTTCGATGAGGTGGTCGAGTGTTTGCCGCGCTCGCTGCCGTTGATCGTCGAGTTGAAGACGCCGGCAGTGACCGAAGCGATTCGCGAGGCGATCCGCCGCTACGACCTGGCGCGGCGCATCATCGTCGCCGGCTTTGACCCGCAGGCGATCAAACCGCTGCGCAGCGCCGGCTTCGCGCTCGGCGCGGCGACGCCGGACGTACTGGTCTTGCTGCCTGCAGCGCTGCTGCGCCGGCGCACCACGCCGCGCCATGTGCAGTCGCTGTGCATTCCGCAGCGCTGGCACGGGCTGCCGGTGCCGATCAGGCACTGGCACGCACGCTGCGCGGCAGCGGCGCGACGATCCATGTCTGGACCGTCAACGATGCGGCCCAAGCGCACGCGCTGTGGCGCGCCGGCGTGCAGGGCATCATCGGCGACGACCCGGCCGCGATGCTGGCGGCGCGCGAGGCCGCCTGATACGCGGGCGTCAGCCGCGCTTGTGCGCCAGCCTCAGCCTGTCGCCCAGCGGCAGCAGCGTAGGGCGGTGCGCTCGTCGTGGTGCAGCTTTTGGTTCAACGCCTTCAGCGCCAGCGTGTCGACATCACCCTTCGCATCGCGCCTGACGGCGCCGCTTCACAGCGTGTTGTCGATCGCGATCAGGCCGCCCGGGCGGACGAGACAACTGAACTGTCAGCGTGGTCAAGTGAATTTCCTGTTGCGGCGGCATCAGCGCAAAGCTACCCTTCTGTGCCGGCGAACCATCCGAAGGAAGACCAGTGGCTGATCCTGAACGAGCCGCACACAGTGCGGCGCCTGACGCCCGTCGCGATGCGGGCAAGACTGGGCTGCCGAGCCGCCACACCACGGTCGGACCGGAACGGGCACCGCACAGCTCGTTTCTCTATGCCATGGGCCTGTCGGCGCGCGAGATCGCGCAGCCTTTCGTCGGTGTGGTGACGACCTGGAACGAGGCCGCGCCCTGCAATATCGCCCTGTCGCGGCAGGCGCAGGCGGCCAAGCGCGGTGTCGCCGCTGCCGGTGGCACGCCACGTGAGTTCACCACCATCACGGTCACCGACGGCATTGCGATCGGACATGCCGGAATGAAGGCGTCGCTGGTCAGCCGTGAGGTGATCGCAGATTCGGTCGAGCTCAGCGTGCGCGGGCATTGTTACGACGCGCCGATCGGGATTGCCGGTTGCGACAAGACACTGCCCGGGTTGATGATGGCGATGCTGCGCCTCAACGTGCCGTCGGTGTTTCTCTATGGCGGCTCGATACTGCCCGGAACGTTTCGCGGCAAGGACTTGACGGTGCTCGACGTCTTCGAGGCCGTGGGCGCGCACGCTGCGGGCACCTTGAGTGACGCGGATCTGGCCGAACTCGAAACCGTGGCTTGTCCGTCCGCCGGCTCCTGTGGCGGCCAGTACACCGCCAACAGCATGGCCTATGTCTCCGAAGCGATCGGCTTGGCGCTGCCGGGTTCGGCCGGAGCCCAGGCGCCCCGTGAATCCCGCGACCGCTATGCTACCGCCGCCGGGAATGCGGTCATGGCCCTGCTCGAGCGGCGTCTGCGGCCGCCGAGGCGCATGTCTATGCCGACATCTGAGCGCCCCCAGGCCGGCGGGGGCCGGCCGTCCCCCGCGAGGATCAAGGGCCATGTCGACTTACTGTAGGCGGCAGGCAAGTCTGGCGACGAAACATGGCAAGGAACGCGCCGTTGCCCGGCCCTTGCGCCTGGCGTTGGGTCTCGAGATCGTGGCAACCACTGATCTCGACACGGATTTGCTCGGCACGTTTTCCGGCGAGATTGCCCGTGTCGGCACCGCCCTGGAAGTCTGCGAACGCAAGGCCAGACTCGGCATGGCCGCCGCCGGCCTTCCGTTCGGGCTGGCCAGCGAAGGTAGCTTTGGTCCCCATCCCTTCATCCCGTTCATGCCGGCGGGCATCGAGATCATGACCTTCGTCGATGACGAACGCAGTTTGGTCGTCACCGAAAGCTTTTTGGCCGAGCGGACGAATTACGGTCATCGCGAGGTGCGACTCATCGACGAACTTGCGGACTGGCTGCCCACCGTCTGTTTTCCATCCCACGCGTTGATCGTCCGGACGACATCCGACGGGCCCGGCGCACCTGTAGAGAAGGGCATCGTGTCAATCGACCGGTTGCGCGCTGCCATCGCCCGGGCCGCTCGGGCCTCGAACAAAGGCATGGCCTGGGTCGAGCCCGACATGCGCGCCCATCTGAATCCCACCCGCATGGCCGCTATTCGCCGGCTCGCCTTCAGGCTGGCCCGCCGCCTGGCGACACCGTGTCCGGCGTGTGCTGCACCTGGCTGGGGCCAGACAGGAACGCTCGAGGGCCTGCCATGCGAGCTGTGTGGCGCGCCGACCGACAGGGTCCGGCTTGAATTGTTCGGCTGCGCGGCTTGCAGCCACTGCGAAGAGCGGCCACGCCGTGATGGTCTGACACAAACCGCAGCTCGGCACTGCCCCTGCTGCAACCCTTGAACTCGTCGACGACAGGCGCACGGGGGTCGATTCAAAGGGGTCGACCCGGTGGAGAGCGTCTGCAGAAGCATTGCTCCCCGTCGTCGAGCGTGAGCCCGCCAACTGGCGCGTCACACGTCCTGGTGGTACTCGCTCTCCAGCATGTAAAGCAGGCGGTCGAGCAGTTCTGTCCAGACCGGGTGGTGGATGATCGTGCGCTTGTCGCGCGGGCGGGCGATCGGCACCCCGCAGTCGCTGCCGGTCCGTTGGTGAAGACCACGATCGACCAGCGCGTGCTTTTCGGCTGTCGACTTGTTCACGTAAACGGCGTGCACCGCCTAGGACACGTTGCCGTGCACCGAGAGCCAGGGCAGCAGCGAGTAGTTCTGGAACACCATCACGGCAACCGTCGGCGGCGGCCCGAAGATGCCGGTGAACTCGAAGGTCGACCTACGAACGGACGTGCAGTGGACAAGAGTCGTTCGGACGTCAGGAACAGACCGCGCTGTTTCGCCTGAGGCAAGGCGTTTCTTTCGACCCGGCAAACGCTGACCGGTGCGGTGTCACGGAGGGGTGATTCATCCGCGCGCCCGACCTCGTGCGTCAGCTGCTCGAGGCGCACAACGCGTCGCGAGTGAAAGATGTACATCCTGTGTACCGGAAAGACGGAACCGGTGGACGCCGGTGTAGGGTCGGGAGTGTGGGTCCTTTTGACGGTAAGCCGATTATCGTCACGCCGATGACATCCAGCTCTGCAGTGTCTACCACGGAGGTCGGTATGAATTGGCTTCAACACGGCTATTGGAGATCAGTGACGCCAGTGCTTCGCCTTGTGACCATCACGGCTATGTTCGTTTGTGCAGCCCTAATCGAGAACGAGCGGCCCGTCGAAGCGCGTCAGACGTGCCAGCAGGCGTGTTCACTAGAGGAGTGCCCACCCGCCGCCTGCGCCACGTGCGGAACCTGGACGGAGACCACCGAGTACAACAACTACCCCCCATGCTTCAACTGCGCCGAGGGGTGGTGCCACCTCTCAGGTAAAGAGCCTGGGAATCCGTGTGCCGACTGCGCCATATCGCCGTCACGCGTTTGCATCGGATGTTCCACCTAAGGTCAGCCGCGCGTTCTGAGCTTCAGGGAGGCAGCCATGCTCAAACTCACACGATTCCTAGCACTAATCTCGAGTGCTGCACTCATTGCAGCGGCGGTCTTGGCCGCTGGCGGCGGGTTGGCTTCAGCTACGGGGCAACCCCTGGTCCCGCAGCCATCGGAGTGGGTTGCCTTCACGGCTGACTACGCGCACGTGAACGCAGCCTACCAGGACTCGCGCGTAGGGAGATTTTACCGTGGAGACGACGGTTCGACGCGAAGCGAATCGGGACCATCCAAGTCTGAAGTCACGGCGATAATGATCAAGAACTTCTACTTGGCGAAGTTCTACCGGTGGACCCCTCAAACCGGCTGGACGGAGCAACCCATGGACGTGCCGCAAACGCCGTGGCAGGCGAAATTCACCGTGGGAATGACGAAGGGAGATCCGATTGAGGGATTCGACATCATCAGGCAAGTGTCGGGCAATCGCACCATCCACCGCGCGCCAGACCTAAACCTGTTCGTGTTAATCAATCAGGAGCCGTGCCAGTGGAGCCGTACCGTGCAGTGCGGCTCTCGCTACACGAACATAAAGCTGGGCAGCCAGCCACAGTCACTGTTTTCGCCTCCCGCCGGTGTTCCTATAGAGATGCAGACGAAGCCCGGAGGAATCGTCTATAAACCTCCGGTCTGATCGCATGGCACGAGGTCTGAACCGTTTGGGCTTGTCCGCCCACTGGGGCCGGCACGCGACCTTCAGCTTTGCCTGCTTGACGAACCTGAGCGTGATTCAGTACGGTCGGGTCGAAGACGCAAAGTTTCAGAATGTACGCCTTCCCTCCGTTAGCACGGGTGAACCATGCGAACGCTCTTCGTTCTCGGCTTGACTGTCACCGCCATCGGCTCCAGTGAGCAGCCGTCGCTGCTCGACAATCGCGTCGTCACGACCCGCGTGAGCGACCAGAGCAGCTTGGATCCATGTCACTTGATCACCGTGGTTGAGCAGCTAGTGCGGCCTTTGCAGTTTGGCGTCGGGTTCGAAAACACAACGAACTGTCCACCTGGCTGGGCGCCTGCACCTCGCGTTCCGATGGTGGAGTTCCCAGGGTCCATACGCAGCTCCCTCGACGGCGTTGCCCGCGCAAGGCCAGAGTACGCTTGGCGGGACCTGAATGGAGTAGTGGTCTTCAGGCCTGCAGCTTCTTGGGCGGCACGTGGCGGATGGCTTGACCGTCACGTCGCCGCGTTCTCCGTACACTCAGTGTCGCTCCATGACGCGCTGGGGGCCCTGGTCAAGTCGATGTCCGTGTCAGCGTCGGAGCGACAACACGTGGGCGAGAGCGGTGCATTGGTATCGTGGGAGTTCACTGGTGGCACTCTGCTAGAGGCACTCAACGCCCTGGTCAAGCCGTACGGAGCCGTTTGGAATCTTGGGTACTGGCGTTCGAGCGGTGAGGCTTTGCTCGTCGTGAGAGGCTTTCCACAGAACGACGTCGGAGAGATGATCACACTTCGGCCCTGATCAGAGACCTTGCCGCGAGCGCCCCCCGATCGTCGGCCGCGCCCCCGCCCGGGCGTTGGCACCTTGGGCTTCAAGCGGGGCCGGTATGATGACGAAGTCGTAGGCATTGCTCGTGAAGCGATAGATTGCACTTTGCGCGCACCGGATCGGCGAAGGTGGCGAGCCATTCGTCGGGACCGCGATTCGACGTCACGATGATCGATCCGGTGCGATAGCACACTCAACATCGTCGACGACTTCACTCGTGAGTGCGTGGCGACCGAAGTCGATCGATCGCTGCCGGGGCTGCGGGTCACGCGTGTGCTCGACCGTCTAGTCTAGCCGCCACGGTCGGTCTGCCAGCCGTCATCGTCGTCTTCGCGCGACGCTCGTCGGCTGGCGCGTGTCGGCCTCGATGCGCACCGACTTCGTCCTGGACGCGCTTGAGCAGGCGATCTACGCGCGTGGCGACGACGCGCTCACCAGCCTCGTGCATCACAGCGACCAGGGCGTGCAGCTCTCGATGCGCTACACCGATCGTCTCGCCGACGCTGGCATTGCGCCGTCCTTCGGGAGCTGCGACGATGCCGACGACAATGCCCTCGCCGAGTCGCTGATCGGGCTCTTCAAGACGGCGGTGATTCAGCGGAAGTGGAGATCCCAGGATTCAGTGGACACCCGGTTTCCGCGACTTGTGAGCGGTTTCGAACTGCTCTGGGCTGATGCCACCGAGGTGGCTATGCCGGCGTGAGCGATTGTAGAACGTCTCGATGTAGTCAGCGATGGTGGCCGTGGCCACGTCGCGCGACTTGTAGATCTGTTTCTTGATCAGCTCCTTCTTCAGACTGCCGAAGAAGGCCTCCGCCACGGCGTTGTCCCAGCAGTTACCTTTGCGACTCATGCTCGGCTCGAGGCGATGCGACCGACAGAAGCGGCGCCAGGCATCCGATCCGAACTGGGTGCCTTGATCGGAATGAATCAGCGTGCCCCTGGGCCGTCGCGCACGCACGGCCATCAGCACCGCGTCGAGCACGAGCTCGCGGTGGATGGTGGGACGGGCCGCCCAGCCGACGACCTTGCGCGAGAAGAGATCCATCACGACGGCCAGGTACAACCACCCCTGCCACGTCCGCACATACGTGATGTCCGTGACCCAGGCCCGATTCGGCCGGCTCACCGTGAAGCGGCGCTGCAGCAGGTTGGGAATCAGGATCGCCGGCTTCCCGACCGACCACCGACGCGTGCGATAGCCGTGAAGCGCTTGCAACCGATTCTCACGTATCAGCCGCGCGACGCGATGTTTGCTGCACGTCTCGCCCGTCTCGCGCAGATCCAGAAACACCCGAGGCGCCCCGTAGATGCCCTGGCTCGCGACGAACGACGCGCGAATCAGTCGGAGCAAGCGCGCATCCTCGTGCGGCGCGGTTCGACAACGGCTGCTTCAGCCAGGCGTAGTAGCCGCTCGGCGCGACGTCAAGCACGCGGCAGAGCGCCTGGACCGGGAATGTCCGGCTCTGGGCCTTGATGAAGTCATACGTAGTGCGGACGCGACCGACGGGCATGGACTTGGACATCGGCGCGGGCCCTCCCGTGGCCCGAACTGCCTACTGTCCATGAAATCCTGGGATCTCCAGGGCATCAGGTTGGGCAGTCGCTCGCACCGTTCCAACGCAGTTGCTGTCAGTGGGAGTGTGAATCAGGATACTCGCGGTCCGACGGTCGCCACCTTTGCGGCTGCGGCTCGAATCAGCCGTCGCACGACCACTGAACCGGACTCCCGGAAGTAGCTTTCAAGCATCTTCAGCGCGCCGACGTCAGATCCATCGAGCCACACGTGCAGTTGATGGTTTCTCGGGCCGCTTCTCCCCTCGCCACTGGTCACGGTGCCGTTGTGCTTAGCGCCAATACCGCTGCGGTCGTCCATACTGCCCCCCGGGTCATAGTACGCCCTGCATGTCACCAGCACGCGCGCCTACTCGTCATACATAGCACAAGCCGCTCTGCCATCCCACTATTCGGCGGGATGTCGACAATGGAAGAGTTGGACCACGTGCAGTCAACGAACGGACGAACTGGAGGCGACCGGCTACCGTGGGCATCTGACACTCAGAACATTTCTGGTCTTTGTCTAGCGGGTGTGGCTACGCCAGCGACGCTTGGAGCGCCGGGGCGACGATCGGCTGACGGGCGAGTAAGAGCGGCGTGAGCACCGCGACCGGGCAAGACCCCGCTGATCAGTCGTGCGCCGCACGGAGGCGAGCACCTGCTGCGTCTGCGCCCCGCGGGCCGTGCGGTTGCCGCCACAGACTATGCGGGTGACGACCGCGGGGCGAATCGCGTGTTCGACCCGCAGTTGGTGGCGTCGATGGCCGGGTCGCCCAGGAACGTGAGGAGTGCGGCGGCTTTCGTGGTCAGGTGCGCGGCAAGGCGTTGCACGTCCCGCACCGTCGAGCGGGTGGTCGTCAGCACGTCGAGGACGTGCTGCAACAGGCGCCCACGCTCGACCGCGAGCCCGTGCATGGAATTGGTGCCGGCCGTGACGCGATCGCGGAGCGTGAGCGCGCGTCATGGCCGATGTATCTGCCGCCGCAGTCGGCTGCGCGGATAGTTCGAGGCGGAGCTGGCGACAGCGGCGCAGGAAGAGCGCCAGACCCGTCTGGATGCGTCGCGCGCGTAAGCGGCGATACGGGGCCCAGCCGTCGCGGACGACGACGCGGTTGCCCTGCTCGGCGCCGACTTCGCCGACGTCCTGGTCAAGCCGCGCCCCGCGGCGATTCGAAACACCGTCGTGGTGGGCGTGGTCCGCGGTCCACAACCACTGCAGCACGCGACCGACCTTCGATCCGGTCTCGCCGGGACTCACCACCGGGCTGCCGCGCACCGCGGCGCACAGGTGCTGATGGGTCGGCGTCGCGCGATCCGCGACGCGGGCATACGCCTGGACCAGGCCGCCGCGGGTGACCGTCAGCCCGAACTGTGTCCGCAGGATGCGCGCGACTTTGCCGAGCGGCAGCCCCAGCCCGGTGTGCCACGCGACCACGAGCGCCGTGGGTCGCGGGCCGAGGTGCGTCGCGGCGGCGCCGAGCGCTTCGGACGCCTGCAGCGGATGCCGGCGTTGCACGCGTTGACCGCACCCGCGGCAGACGCCGATGTGGGCGTCGAATGCGCGGACGATCGGGCGGGTGACGGGCACGTCCTCTTGATACTGCGTGGCCACGTGCGTGGGGGTGACCCGGCCGCCACCGCCGGGGCACGTCGCGGGCAGCGCCGCCGTATGGCGCTCGTCGATGTGGCGCGGCCGGGGGCGGTGGC
>NZ_JALHPM010000110.1:0-23483 GCF_022842525.1 Luteitalea sp. | reverse complement strand
GGCGGCGCGGCCGGCGGCGACGGCGCCGAGCATGGCGGCGCCGAGCGCAGAGGCCTGGGACGCGCCAGCGACCTCGAGGTCGAGTCCGAGGACGTCGGCGTAGATTTGCATCAGCATCCGGTTACGCGTCAGTCCCCCGCCGGCGACGATGCGGGTGACAGGGACGCCACCGTCGCGCAGGGCGTCGGCAATCACGCGGGTGCCGAAGGCCGTGCTCTCGACGAGCGCGCGGTAGATGTGCTCGGGCCGCGTCGCGAGCGTCGCGCCGACGAGCAGCCCGCTCAGCTCGGCGTCGACCAGCGTGCTGCGATTGCCGTTCCACCAGTCCAGGGCCACCAGGCCGGACTCCCCCGGTCTCAGCGCCGAGGCGCGCTCGGTCAGCACGTCGTGCACCGAGACCTGTCGCCGCGCCGCCTCGGCCTGGACGTCGGCCGACGCGAGGGCGTCCACGCACCACGCGAAGCTGTCGCCGACAGCGGCCTGCCCGGCCTCGTATGCGAACAGGCCGGCGACGATGCCATCCTCCACGACACCGGCGATCCCTGGCACCAGGTGCTCGCGCTCGGCCAGCAGCAGATGACAGGTCGACGTGCCGAGAATCAGCATCAGTGCGCCGGGCGTGGTGGCGCCACTGCCGAGCACCCCGGCGTGGGCATCGATGAGCGCGGCGCCCACGGCCGTCGTCGGCGCAAGACCGAGCCGTGCGGCCCAGGCCGGCGTCAGCGTGCCGACGCGCCCCCCCGGCGCCACGACCGCCTGACCACCGCCCTTGCCGGTGTAGAACCCGGCGAGTCCGGGATGCAGCGCCTGCAGGTAGGCATCGGATGGATAGCCGTCGCCCTTGTGCCAGAGGCCCTTGTAGCCGGCCGCGCACGCGTTGCGCGCGAACGCGCCAGTCAGTTGCCACACCACCCAGTCGCCGCCCTCGACGATCAGGTCCGCCTCGGCAAACACCGCGGGCGCCTCCTCGAGGATCTGCAGGGCCTTGGGCAACATCCACTCGGAGGAGATGCGTCCGCCGTAGCGTGGCAGCCACGTCTCGCCACGTGCCGCGGCGACGTCGGTCACCCGCGTGGCCTGCGGCTGCGAGGCATGGTGCTTCCACAGCTTCGGCCACGCGTGCGGCTGGCCGGCCAGCGCCGCCTGCTGCATCAGCGGCGTGCCGTCGGCCGTGACCGGCAGCACCGTGCAGGCCGTGAAGTCGATGCCGATGCCGACGATGTCGGCCGACGACGATCCGGCACTGGCCATCGCCGCCCGGACACTGGCGTCGATCGCCTCGAGCCAGTCGCCCGGATGCTGCAGGGCCCACTCGGCACCGAGGGTCGCGCCCGTGGACGGCAGCCGCTCGTCGATGACCGCGTGCCGATAGACGCTGACGCCGCTGCCGAGGACACGACCGTCCGCCGTGTCGACGACGACCGCACGAGCCGATTCGGTGCCGAAATCGATGCCGATGACCGCGGTCATCCCAGAACCTCGCACTCGACACCGAGCACGTCGCACACGCCCTGGAGCTCCGCGAGGCAATCGCCGTAGACGCCGTGGATGTGGTTGCAGTTGAACGCCTGGATGAACGCGTCCGGGGTGCACGCGAACTTCGCGAACGCGTGCGGCCAGTTGTCCTGGCTGATGGCAGCGACCTCGTGGGCGCGGTCACCGAGGTCGGCGAACTCGGCGTGGAACGCCACCATGCGGTAGCGCCCGGCGCGACGCGTCAGGCGTGCGAGGGTCACCGGACCTGGCGCGGCGACGTGGTACACCGAGGCGCCCCCCGCCGGGAAGTAGAAGCCCTGTGGGCGGAACTCGGTCTGCGCGAGGTTGACCGCCGGGTCGGTGCTGCGCCCGGCGAAGTAGGTGGCGTGTTCGCCGCTGTTGCAGAGGTCCCAGAGGCCGAGGTCGGCGTGATAGTGCCGCACGTCGGCAAACAGCACCGGCGTCCCCGACAGGTGCTTGAAGATCTGCATCGTCAGCGCCGCGTCCGAATCGGCTTCCGTGGAGCAGACGATCGAGGGCTTCGGCGAGCCGTCGGGATGGTAGGGGTCGTTGAGGAACGCTTCGGCGACGTCGGCGGTGGCGAAGTGCTCGGTGAGCTCGCGCTGCCCCTTGATGCCGCAGAAGTCGTAGCCGAACTCCTCGATCAGGTCGACGGCGCCGTAGTACATCCCGAGCTGCCGGCGCAGCAGGTCCTCGGTCAGGCGGAACGTGGCATCGGGGGCCGTCCAGTGGATCTGCCGCACGTGCGCCTTCAGGTAGGCCATCGCCGGTGCGATGCGCGAGCCCGTGGCCAGTTCCTGCTCGGCCCGACGCACGAGTTCGTACTGGTCGACGTGATCGACGTCGATGCCGAACTGCGCCATCCACTGCGCCGGATCGATGACGGTGGTGTCGATGCCGAGCGAGCGCCCGCCGATGAGGGCGTAGGTCAGACCGCGCAGCCGCCGCGCCGCGGCGACGGCGCGCACCCGCGAGACCAGGGCGCCGTAGACGGCCGGATCCTCGAGGTCGCCAAAGGTCTTGGTGAAGCGGATGCCCGCCTGGTCGAGGGACCCGGCATTGGCCAGCATGCCGACCAGCCCGGGGTACTGCGGGTTGATGTTGGAGAACATCGCAATCGGCTGCGGGCAGAACTGCCCGGCCACCCGCGCGTACTGCGGCCACGCCCACACCGAGAAGTTGAAGATGACGGCATCGACGTCGGCCGCGGCCATCGCCTTGCCGTTGCGCACGGCGATGTCGTTGCGCCAGATGACCTCGTCACCGAGCACCACCTCGTGTCCATCGGCGCGCAGCTTGCCGGCAAGGGCATCACGGAACTGTCGCTGCACGGGCGCCAGCGGCTGACTGAGGAAGTCGCGGCCGTCACCGAAGTCGAGGAGGCCGATGCGAAGAGGGCGGGTCTGGAGGTGTTCAAGCATGTCGTTCACCGGCCGTCGGCATTCGGCCGTCGGCCTTCGATATCCGGTGTAGGCGTCGAGCTTCAGCTCGACACTCAGTGATCTGGCGACCGCCGGACAAGTCCGGCGGCTACGTATCCCGCGTTCTGCGCTCTGCGTTCGACGCCCTACCTGGCCCTGCCACCGGCCCTGACCCATGCCTCATCGAACGCAGCGTGCTTGATCGACTTGCGGAGCCGTCGCCCCTGAGCGTCGGTCGCACTGCGCGCGGGCGGCAGGAACACACTGTACGTCACGTGGATCAGGCCGTCGCGGGTCTGGATGATCGACGGGTAGTGATACTGCCCCGTGTCGTCGCCCGTGGCGCCGTCCGGGTCGCGTTCGAGGTGCCGGGTCACCGGCCACGTGCGGCCCTCGTCGTCCGAGAGCGAGATGGCCAGACTCTGCCGCCCGCGCTCCAGGTCGTTGTACACCATCGCCCATCGGCCGCTCGTCAAGACGACGACATCGACGCTGGTGCCGGGATTGGGCAGCACGCCGTCGGTCACCGTCGCCCAGGTCTCGCCGCGGTCGCGCGACTCGCTCATGTGGACACGCTTGGGGGCCGGCCCGTTGTCGCGCATGTAGGCGACGATCGTCCCGTCACGCCGCCGGGCGAGCGCCGGCTGGATGTTGCCGCCTCCGACGAGAGGGTCGCTCACCGTCCACGTCGCGCCGTCATCGTCGCTGATCCCCATCAGCGAGAAACTGAAGCCATCCGAGTAGAGCGGGACGATGATGCGGCCGTCCTCGAGTTGCAGGGGATGCACCCGCGTCATCCAGCCGAGCCGTCGGGTCAACTTGTCCGCCGCGTCGGTCTCGAGTCGCTCGAGGTGGGTGCGGGCCCTGGCGCCGGCGTCGCCGGCAGGCAACGACGCGAGGAGGCGGTCGGCCTCCCGGCGGGTGACCTCCGCGAACCGGTCGCCCGGCGTGAGATGCATGACCTCGCTGGTCTCCCACGCCGGCACCTGCCCGACGGGCCAGGTCCTGGTGGTCTTCACCTTCATCAGCGCGGTGTGCCACTCGTTGGCCAGGATGGTGGGCCACAGCAGCCAGAGACGCGACGTGCGGTCGACGAAGAGCGTCGGGTTGGTGTCGGGGTAGCCCGGGGTGTCGGCGAGGCGGGCCGGTGCGGTCCAGGTGGACGAACCGCGGCGCTGCCACGCGCCGAGCAGTTCGACATCGTCGGCCGTGCGCTCGCCAGAGCCGTGGAACCACGTGACGAGCAGGTGACCCTCGGGATGCTCGACGATGCTCGAGGAATGGTTGTGCCAGTGCTCGACGGGGAACAGGAGTTCGGCCCGGTACTGCCCGGCGGGGGTCTGCGCGTCGCCGCGGCCCGCCGCCGAGAGCAGGGCCAGCGCGAGCGCGGCCATCCATGGTCGTGGCATCGAACGGTCTCTCCGCCGCCCGCAGTCGTGCGGACGCCCCGTGACGCTAGCCGATCCCGTCGGCATTTTTCAATCAGGCACCTCTCGTTTCAAAAATGAAACGCCCGTATCAAATTTCCCATTGACAGGTCCGTCTCGCGGGAGTTTGATGGTGCCGCGCCTCGACACGCTCATGAACGGGTGGGCCCGTTCTCCGCTCCGCGTCCCTCCCACGCGGGGCGGACGCGTGTGGGGCGCAAGGACGACATCCATGATCACGACAATCACGCGAGTGGCGCTGACGGCGCTGCTGGTCGTCACGGCTGCGGCCGGCGGCCTGCAGGCACAAACGACGACGGGCAGTCTGACAGGCGTCATCCGTGACAGCGACGGGGCGGTGGTCCCGGGCGCGACGGTGAAGGCCACGGCCACGGCCACGGGCACGGTGCTGCTCGCCATCTCGGACGAGACCGGGCAGTACCTGCTGCGCGGCCTGCCTGTGGGTGGGTACGCGGTACAGGTCGAGCTGGCGGGCTTCCAGACCGTGCAGGTCGAAGGGGTCGTCATCCGCGTGAACGAGGAAGTGCGCCTCGACGTGGCCCTCAAGGTCGGCAACCTCTCCGAGTCGGTGACCGTGAGCGGCATCAGCACGACGGTGGATACCGTGTCGAGCACGCTCAAGACCGTGGTCGACCAGAAACGGATCGAGGAACTGCCGCTCAACGGTCGCAATCCCACCCAGTTGATGACGCTGGTCGCGGGCGTCATTCCCGACCCCCGCGCCGACGTGACCTCCGGTGCGACCTATCCCGGCACGAGCGGCATCACCGCCAACGGGGCCCGCGCCAACTCGACCAACTACATCATGGACGGCGGGTCGAACAACGACCACTACAGCAACGGCTCGAACCCGATGCCCAATCCCGACGCCCTGCAGGAGTTCTCGGTGCAGACCAACTCCTTCAGCGCGCAGTACGGGCGCAACGCCGGCGCCATCGTCAACGCCGTGACGCGCTCGGGCACCAACAGCTTCCGCGGTCTCGCCTTCGGGTATCTCCGAGACTCGTCGATGAACGCCAACAACTTCTTCTCGCCCGGCATCGACGACGGTCTGAACCGCAAGCAGTTCGGCGGCACCTTCGGTGGCCCGATCCTGAAGAACCGGACGTTCTTCTTCGGCTCCTATCAAGGCACGCTCCAGGATCAGCGTCCGGCCGACCTGAGGGCGCTGGTGCCGACCGCGGCCCAGCGGCGGGGCGATTTCTCGGGCTACGGGCGCGTGCTGCGCGACCCGCTCACCGGTCAGCCCTTCCCCGGCAACATCATCCCGGGCAATCGCATCGATCCGACGGCCGCCCTGATTCTCGCCCAGTACCTGCCCTTGCCGAACCCGACCGCCGGCGAGCCGGCCAACACGCTGCGCTACTCGCGGCCGGCCAACTCCGACGATCACCAGTACCTGCTGCGACTGGACCACAGCTTCAGCAACAACCACCGCGTGTACGGCCGCTACTGGCTGTCGAAGGCGTCGGTGCCGGAGTTCCTCGACCCGAGCAACGTGCTGACGAGCGCCTTCGGCCGGACGTGGGACAACCAGATCATCTCGGTCAACGACACGTGGGTGATGTCACCGTCGCTGGTCAACAACCTGGTGGTCACCTACAACCGCACCTACAACGACAACTTCCAGGTGCCGTCGCCGTCGTACGCCGACATCTTCATCCCCGGGGTCTACAACGACGCCAACCCGCAGTGGTTCTTCAACGTCGGCGGCTGGTTCGGCATCAACACCGGCGACACCAACCAGTTCAACCGGGACGAGTACCAGATCGTCAACACGCTGCGCTGGACGAAGAACCGGCACGAGATCACGACCGGCATCGACTACAGCTACGGCAAGGGCGACATCATCAACAACTTCCGGGCCAATGGTCGCTACACGTTCAACAACGCCGCGCCATTCACGACCGACGCGATGGCCGACTTCCTGCTCGGCAAGTTCCAGTCGTTCGAGCAGGGGGTGGGCGAGTACAAGAACACGCGCTTCCACTACCTGGCGGCGTTCATCGAGGACACCTGGCGCCTCAACCCGCGGCTGACCCTGACGATGGGGCTGCGCTGGGATCCCAACACCCCATACACCGACGTCAACGGCCGCCTGGCCGGGTTTCGACCGGGTCAGAAGTCGCAGGTCTACACCAACGCGCCCGTCGGCATGCTCTACCCGGGCGATGCCGGCTTCCCCGACGCAGGCTACGACAACAGCTGGGGGCTCTTCGCGCCGCGCGTCGGCGGCGCCTGGGACGTGACCGGCGATGGCAAGACCAGCCTGCGCGCCGGATACGGCCTGTTCTACGACAAGCCGAATACCATCACGACCAACAGCGCCGCCACGCAGGGACCGTTCGGAACCGTGGCGCGCGCCGACGGCAACGCGGCCAACAGCCTGCGCAACACGTGGGCCGGCAGCACCAATCCGTTCCCCGTGGACATCTTCAACGTGCCCGCTGATGCCCGCGTCGTGCTGCCGTTCAACGCCTTCAGCTACTCCGCGGACATGCGCCCCGGCACGATGCACTCCTGGCACGTGACCGGCGAGCGCGAGATCTTCAAGGCGACGATGCTGCGCGTGGCCTACGCCGGCTCCCGCGGCGAGCAGTTGACCATCGGGCTCGAGCTCAACCCGGCCATCTATGCCCCCGGGGTGACGACGGCGACGACCAACCAGCGCCGACCGCTGTTTCCCGACTACGGCAACATCATCAGCATCGAGCCGCGTGGGCGATCGACCTACCACTCGCTGCAACTGACGCTCGACAAGCGCTTCAGTGGAGGGCTGTCGGTGTTGTCCAACTACACGCTCAGCAAGAGCATGGACAACACGTCGGCCAACAAGCAGAACGGCGCGACGGCGGTCAACCCGTTCGACCTGTCCTTCGACTGGGGTCCGGCCAACGCCGATCGCCGGCACCGCTGGGTGACGTCCCTGCTGTGGCAGGTCCCGGGCCAGTTCGACAACGCGGCGCTGCAGGCCGTGCTCGGGGGCTGGAACCTGACGGGCATCTACACCCTCATGAGCGGCCAGCCGTTCACGGTGACCAGTGGCGTCGACAACGCCCGCACCGGCACCGGTGGCCAGTTCGCCGACCAGGTGGGGGATCCGAACCTGCCGAGTGATCGGCCGACGTCGGAGCGGGTCGCGCAGTGGTTCAACACCTCGGCGTTCACCGTCAACGCGCTCGGCACCTTCGGTAACGCCGGCCGCAACTCGCTGCGCGGCCCGGACTTCCAGGTGCTGGACCTTGGGCTGCACAAGACCTTCGCGTTCACCAACCGGATCAGCACGCAGTTCCGGCTCGAGGCCTTCAACGCGTTGAACCGCACCAATTTCAACCTGCCTGACGGCAACCGGTCGTCCGGCAATTTCGGACGCATCACCGGTGCGTCAGCCGCCGGAGGCGGGAGTGACCCGCGCATCCTGCAGCTGGCGCTCCGGTTCTCGTTCTGAGGATCGCCGCGTGCAGGCACACCCTTCCGTGACGGAGGCCGCCGGGCCTCCGTCCCTCACCGGCCTCTTCTCGGCCGCGGTCACGCCGCGGACCGAGTCGGGTGCCGTCGATCACGCCGCCTTCGACCGCGTGCTGGACCTGCTGCTGGCCGCGGGCGTCGACGGCGTCTGTCTCGGAGGGGCGACCGCCGAGTATCCGCACGCGACGCGCGACGAGCGACTCGACCTCCTCGAGCGCACCATGGCGCGTATCGGTGACAAGGCGGTGCTGGTCGGCATCGGCGCTGCCGCGCCCACCGACGTGGTGCCGCTCGGTCGCGCGGCGCTCGACGCCGGGGCGCGCGCCGTGCTGCTGTCGATGCCGCTGTTCTTCCGGTATGCCCAGGACGATCTCGAGGCCTTCTGCCTCGAGACGGCCGCCACGCTCGGTGGCCCCGTGCTGCTGTACGACCTGCCGTCCTTCACCACGCCGTTCAGCACCGAGACCATCCTGCGGCTGCTCAATGGCGCGCCGCACGTGATTGGCATCAAGGACAGCAGCGGTCAGTCGGATCGGCTCGGCCAGCTGGCGCACGCGCGCGGCGACCGCCCGTGGCGGCTCCTCGTCGGCGACGACGGGTTGCTCGTCGAGGCGATGGCGGAGGGCTGGGACGGCTGCATCTCGGGGACGTCAGGGGCCTTCCCCGAGCTGATGGTCGCCGTGACCCGGGCCGCCCGGGCCAGCGACGAGGCCACGCTGGCCGTCCTGGTGCCGTTGCTCCGCGAGTTGTTCGCGCAGCAGGGCGTCTTCCCCACCCCCTGGGCGATTCGCATCGGCCTCGAGGCGCGGGGCATTCCCGTCGGTCCCCTGCCCTTGCCGGCGTCGCCAGGTCGCCAGGCGCAGCGGACCGCGTTCGTGCAGTGGGTGCCGGGCTGGCTGACGCGCGTCGAGCAAGCCCTCGGGCTCACGCTGGTCGGCGCGCGGTGATGCCCCGCCGCGGCCTCCTGTCAGTCGGTGCGCTGCTGGTCGGCGCATGGGCCGGGATGGACGCGGCCGGGGACCTCACGAGCGAGGCCCTCTTCGTCGAGGCGCGTGGACAAGTCCACGCGTCTTCCATCGTCGAGACCCCACGCGGCGCCCTGCTCGTGGCGTGGTACGAGAACGGGGACCCCACCGGCACCGGGCCGTTCGAGGGTCAGGATCTCGACAAGCGGCAGGACGTGCGGATCAGCGGCGCACGCCGTGCCCCAGGCGCCACACAGTGGAGCCGCCCCTTCGTGCTCGCGGACACCGCGGACCTCCCCGACAACAACCCGGCGCTCGGCATCGACAGCGGCGGGCGCCTGTGGCTGATCCATGCCACGCTGCTCGGCGTGCCGGAGAAGGCCTGGGGCAGCGCGCTGACCCGCGCGCTCGTCTCCACCGACTTCGAGCGCGACGGCACACCGCGGTGGGACGCGTCGCACACGATCGTCCCGAAGCCGCCGGGTTTCACGAGCGCCGTCGCGCAGGCCGCCGAGCAGGTCCGCATCGGCCCGGGTCGGACGACCGAGGTCGCCGCTCGTGCCAACCGGATGCTGGCCACCACCGCGGACCCGTATGCGCGGCACCTCGGCTGGATGCCACGCACCCATCCGCTGGTCCTGGCCGACGGGACGCTCCTGGTGCCGCTGGCCAACGAGAACGTCAACATGGCGGCCATGGCCCTGGCGCACGACGGCGGCGCACGCTGGACGTTCTCGGCCGCCGTCCCGACGGCCGGCGTCATCCAGCCGTCGGTGATCCGCCTGCCCGACGGCACGCTCCAGGCCTACTTCCGCGACGCCCGCGGCACGGGGCGGGTCGCCCGCAGCACCTCCACCGATCAGGGGCGGACGTGGAGCGCAGCGACGCCCACCGACCTGCCCAATCCCTCCGGGGGGATCGAGGCCATCGTCCTGAGAAGCGGCGCCGTCGCCGTGGTCCACAACGACCAGACGGGCCGTGAGCGCGATCGGCTCTCGATCGCGCTGTCCACCGACGGCGGGCGGACGTGGCCCGTGCGCAAGGTGATCGTCCACGTGGCTGGCGAACGCTTCGACTACCCGTCGGTCATCCAGGCCCGCGACGGGCGCGTCCACGTGACGTTCTCCGACAACCTGAAGACCATTCGCCACGTGTCGTTCCCGGAAGCCTGGGTCTCGACGCCGTGACGTTCCGCCCGTCAGTCACACGCCCATGCATCGTCGAACGTTCCTGGCCCACTCCGCCGCCCTGCTGACCGCGTCCGCCCTGCCGCGTGCGCAGGCGTCCGTCGAGCACGTCACCGTGTGGCGAGAGGCCGGGCGCTACGGGGGATGGCCGGCCAATCACGGGATCTGGAGCTGGGGCGACGAGATCCTCGTCGGCTTCACGGCCGGCGTGCTGAAGACCGGCGACCCGATGCGCCATCCCATCGATCGGTCCGCCGGCGAAGCCCACGCGCTCGCCCGGTCCCTCGACGGTGGCCGGACCTGGACGCGCGAGGATCCCGTGGTGCTGCAGCCGCCGCCGCGCCCCGAACGTCGCGCCGTGACCGGCGAACCCCTGCGGTTGCCGACGGTGCAGGCACTCCCCGGTCCCCTCGACTTCACGGCACCGGGCCTCGCGCTGACCTTTCGCACGTCGCACGGCGCCACGGGCGCGTGGATGTTCGTCAGCCAGGACCGCGGTCGTCGGTGGGCGGGGCCGTACCAGCTCCCGCCCCTCGACACGCCAGGGTTCGATCCGCGCACCGATTACCTGGTGCTGGGCCCGCGCACGCTGCTGGTGTTCCTGACGGCCTTCAAGACGAACGGCAAGGAGGGACGTCCCCTCGCGATCCGGACGCGCGACGGCGGGATGACCTGGGAACGCCTCGGCTGGATCGGCCCCGAGACGGACGGCTTCCGCATCATGCCGGCCACGGTGTCACTCGGCGGCGACGGTCTCTTCACGGTGATCCGCCGACGCGACGACACGAGGCACCACCTCGAGGGCTATCGGAGTCGTGACGGCGGCGCCACGTGGACCGCGGCGGGGCTCGTGGCGGCCGACACGGGCCGCGGCAATCCCGCGAGCCTGCTTCGCCTGCCAGATGGTCGCCTCTGCGCCGTCTACGGCTTCCGCGCCGCGCCCTTCGGCATGCACGCGGTCTTCAGTGGCGACGAGGGCGCGACGTGGAGCACGCCGCGGCCACTGCGCGAGGATGCGGCCGACTGGGACCTCGGCTACCCGCGCTCGGTCGTGCGCGCGGATGGCCGCGTTGTCTCGGCCTACTACTTCAACGACGCCTCCGGCCCAGAACGCTACATCGCCGCGACGATCTGGACGCCGTAGAACAATTCAGAATTCAAAATTCAGAATGAAGCGCGGGGCGGGCACCGCCACCTCCGTCGCGCAATTTCAGAACTCGGCATTCACGTTGCAGCGCGGCCGTACTGCGACACGCGGTCTCTCCGAACGCGTCCTGGTCGTGATGGACACGCGGGCCGCGTCTGAGGCATCGTTCGCTGATTGCTCTGGAGGAACGTCGGGCGTCCTTCCAGGTATGTCTTAGAGTTGGCGAGCGGTCCATGAAGATGCCCCCCCCCGCGCCGGGTGCCCACCTGAAACCCCTCAGCGGCAGACACAGTTACCGGCAGAACTTGCTCTACTAGCGGTGGTGATCGCCGTCGCCATCATGGCGTACTGGCCTTCATTGGACGCAGGCCTGGTGTCCGATGACTTCCAGTTCACGCGGCGTCCCTGGGGTCTCAACTTCCTGACCCACCTGACCAGCGGATGGGAGCACAAGCTCGGCAGGGCGACGGCGTACCGCCCGTTCACGGTGTTCACCTACGGACTGAACCAGTGGCTCTGGAGCAGTCCGACCGGATTCCACGCCGTCAACATCCTGATTCACGCGACAGCCTCGGCATTCGCGACATTACTGGCGAGACGCCTTGGTCTCGGTCGCTCAGCTGCCGCCGTGTGCGGACTGCTCTTCGCCCTGCATCCCGTGCACAGCGAGGCGGTGAGCTGGATCTCCGGCAGAACTGCCGCACTCGCGGGGGCGCTGTCGCTGGGCTCGATGTGGCTCACCACATATCGCGGCCGAGGCCCGCTTCCGCACGCCGCGGCGGCGACGCTGGCCGCGCTCGCGATCCTGAGCTACGAGGGGTCGTTCCTGTTGCCGGGGATGCTGCTCGCCGTCGCGTGGCACGCCCGTCCAGTTGACGCGCCGCTCCCGTGGAGGCGTCTGGCCGTCACCGCCGTGCCGTTGATGGCCTTCTGGCTCTTCTATCTGTCCATGCGGTGGTTCGTCATCTCCGGCCTCGAGCACGACAGCTGGGCTCTCTCGTCGGCCGTCAGCCGCGAGGGATTTGCCGAGCCCGTGGCGCAGCGAGCCTGGAAGAACACGATGCAGTTCGTGACGCGGATTCTGGCCGGCGGTTGGAACCTGCAACCCTGGCAGAGTCGGACGTTCCTGCTGAGTGCGGCAGCCGCGTCGACTGCCGTGTGCCTCGCCGCTCGACATGCGCTGTACTCCCGTCGCCTGGTCGTCCTGTCGAGCGTCCTGGGCGTGCTCGCGTTCGCACCGTATGTGACCTACACAGGCTATGCCGATCGGTTCGCGTACCTTGCCGCCATCGGCATCTGCCTGATCCTTTCGGCAGGAATGCAGGTGGTGGTCGAGAGAGATCGTCGCATCGAGCAGGCAGGTGCCGTCCTCGTCGCCACCGCGCTGCTCGGTCTCTGGGTGCGCCAACTCGTCATGTCGGAGAGAGACTGGCGTGAGGCCGGCGAGGTCGCGGCGCAGATTACCAGTCAGGCCGCGGCAATCGCCCCGCCGCTTCCGCCCGGGGCACACCTTCATGTGACTGGCGTGCCGTTGAACATTCGGAGCGCCTACGTCTTCATCACCTATTTCGACCTGGCCATGAGTCAGGCCCTGGCGCGTCCCGACGTGACGATCTCGATGGACCCGAATCCGGCAGGGTCGTGTCCGGTGCGGAACTCGGCGCCGTCCTTGTGCCTCCGCTGGAACTCCGACCACCGCGCCTTGTCAATCGCCCGACGATCGTTCTAGCGAGGCGTCACGGTGTTCGCCCCGCGCTGCATTCTGAATGCTGAATGTCAGCGAAGCGCGCCTGAATCTCTACAGCGTGTCACTATCCGGCATCGTCGAATCCGGCAGGCGGCTGTCGTGGCCGCGGCGCGAGATCAGCGGCCACAGCAGCGTCAGGGCCGCGAGCACCAGGAACAGCAGCGAGATGGGCCGCGTGACGAATGTCGCCAGCGATCCCTCCGATAGCGCCAGCGCGCGGCGCAGGTTCGACTCGGCCATTGGCCCGAGGATGAGCGCGAGCACCAGCGGCCCCATCGGAAAACCCTGCTGCCGCAGCAGGAAGCCGAAGATGCCGGCCGTCACGGCCGTCCACACATCCCCGGTCGACTGGTTGAGCGCATAGCTGCCACCGAGCGCAACGGCCAGCACGGTGGCCCACAGGTACTGGTCACGAATCTTGAGGATCTTGCCGAGGATCCGCGCGCCGATCAGCCCCCACACCAACGTCACCAGCGACGCCATGAAGACCAGCGCGACGATGGTCGCGACCAGGTCGGGGCGATTGCGGAACAGCAACGGCCCCGGCTGCAGACCGTGCATCAGCAGGGCGCCGATCAGCACGGCGGCGGCCGAGTCACCCGGGATGCCGAGCGCCAGCGTCGTGACCAGCGACCCGCCGATGCCGGCGTTGGCGCCGGTCGTCGCGGCGATCAGGCCCTCGAGCGAGCCCTTGCCGAACTTCTCGGGCGTCTTCGAGAACCGACGGCTCTGGTCCCACGCGAGAATGGCGCCGACGTCGGCGCCGGCCGCGGGCATGATGCCGATCCAGATGCCCATCAGCGATCCGCGCAGCCCGTGGGCCCAGAGCGTGCGGGCCTCCTCGCGCGTCGGGAGCATGCCGGACGTCTGCGTATCGCCATCGAGTTGCTGTCGCGGCGGCGACGCCATCTGCGTGAAGACCTCGGCGATGCCGAACAACCCCACCATCACCGGGATGAACGAGACGCCGTCGAGCAGTTCGGGTTGCCCGAACGTGAAGCGCGGATAACCGGTGATGGCGTCGAGGCCGATGACGGCCAGCAGCAGGCCGATGACGCCCGTCGCCAACCCCTTCAGCATCGACCCACCCGAGACGCCGACGATGGTGCTGAGGCCGAAGACGGCGACGGCGAAGTACTCGGCGGGCCCGAAGCGCAGCGCGAGGCGCGACAGCGGCAACGCTGCCAGCAACAGGACGACGAGGCTGAGGAAGATGCCGAGGAAGGCGCCGATGGCATTGAGCCCGAGCGCAAGGCCGGCGCGCCCCTGGCGCGCGAGCGGATGGCCGTCCCAGGTCATCGCGATGGACGCGGGCGTGCCCGGGGTGTTGAGGAGGATGGCCGGCACGCCGCCGCTGAAGATGGCCGAGACCAGCAGGCCGAGCAGCATGGCCATGGCCTGATCGGGCGCGACCCAGAACGTGAACGGCGTCAGCACGGCCAGCCCCATCGTCGCCGTGAAACCGGGGAGGCTGCCGAAGAGGACGCCGAGGGCGACGCCAATCAGGACGTAGAGCCAGGCGTCCGGAGACAGCATCGGCGCCAGCAGGAGCATCGGATCGCCGGGCACGGCTAGAACCTCACTCCCAGTCCGCGCTCGAAGAGGACTTGCAGCGACGTCGCCATCAGGACGGCACCGATGAGGGCGCCTCGCCAGGCCAGGCCGGTGAGTCTGAAGAACGTCAGCAGGACGAGCCCCGTCAGGACGCCATAAGGCACCACACGCCAGAGGAGGACGTACGCGACGAGGAGGGCCATGGCCGCCGGGATGGCGCGGTGGTGGCGCACGAGCGCCGGTGCGCTGGTGCCAGGCGCCCACAGGAGGGCCCCGGACAACGCCAGCAGGGCCACGCCCAGCAGGCGCGGCACGAGGCCGGGCCCGGGCACACCCTGCCTGCCCGGGGGAAATCCCCAGGTGGTGATGAGGATGGCCAGCGCGAGGGCGCCGAGGACGCACGCGACGATCCGGGGGCCGGTCATCAGCTGACGAATCCGAACTCGCGCACCAGCTGCGCGTAGCGGGCCGATTCCTGATCCACGAAGACCCGGAAGTCCGCCGAGGCGAGCGGCTGCACGTCCAGGCCGGCGGTGCGGCAGTAGGTACGGAAGGCCTCCTGCTGGAAGGCCGCGAGGATGTGCTGCTCGAGTTGCGCGAGGATGGCGGGTGCGACGCCTCGAGGCATCATGAAGCCGCCCCAGGCCTCGAACAGCAGGTCGAGGCCCTCGCTGCGGAACGTCGGCACGTCGGGGAAGATCGGCGACGGCCCGTCGCCCATGATGCCGAGCAGGCGGACGGCCCCGCCGCGCACGAGTGCCTGGACCTCGGGCACACCCGCCATCACGGCGTCGAGATGACCGCCGAGCAGCGCCGTGGTCGCGGGGCCCGATCCCGGGAAGGGCGCGAAGATGAAGGTGCGCCCCAGCTGTCGGCCGAGCGCCAGCGTGCCCAGATGCCACACGCTCAACGGACCGGCCGCGCCCATGGCCACGCGCGCGCCGCCGCGCACCGCGTCGACGAAGGCGCGCAGGGTGCGATACGGCGAACTGGCGGGGACGGCCAGCGCTGCCGGGGCGCGATGGTGGCGCGCCAGGAGATCGAAATCGCCCGTGGACAGGTCGACGTACCGCAGGTGCGGCACGACGGCGAGTTCCACCGGCGCATAGCCGACGAGGTAGCCGTCGGGCGCCGCGAACTTGACGGCCGAGAACGCGACGGCGCCCATCGCCCCGACGCGGTTCTCGCACAGCACCGGCACGCCGAGTCGTTCATTCAGCCCGCGCGACGTGAAGCGCGCCACCGTGTCGGACATGCCCCCCGGTGCCGCGTGCACGATGACGCGCACCTCGCGCGACGGCCAGGGTCCCTCGGGCCGCGCACACCCGGCCGCGGTGCCGGCCAGCATCGCGAGTCCCGCCTGGAGGAAGGCCCGACGGCCCGCGGGGCACGCGGCGGTTCCCAACTGGTGACGGCCGGCTCGGAGAGCCGGCCCTACCCACCGCGGGGGCGCTGGCCGATGCCCGATGCCCGATTCCCGGTTGCCCGTTCCCGGTTCCCGGTCAGTACGAGGCACGCGGACCACCGGTGGCGCGGCCGAGTGGGTCGAGCCACGCGCGAGCCCCCTCGGCGAAGAGCGTCAGGTCCGACGCCGCGTGGAACAACTGGAACCCGTCGGCCGCAAAGCGCTGCACCGATTCGGGAGAGGCGACCGGCCGACCGCAGTGCTTGCCATGGCGGTGCGCCGCATCGCGCACGCGCTCGGCGGCGCGCAGCACGTCGGGATGCATCAGGTTGCCGCGCAGACCCATCGAGAACGACAGATCACTGGTGCCGACGAACAGGACATCGATGCCCTCCACCGCCGCGATCTCCTCGCAGCGCTCGACGCCCTCGACCTCCTCGATCACGGCGACGACGAGCACCTGGTCGTCTGCCGAATCGAAGTACGACGGCACCGTGGCCCACGTCCCTTCGGCCAGACCCGAGCCCGATCCACGACGGCCGCGTGGCGGATAGCGGCACGCGCGGGCCGCCTGCTCGGCCAGTGCCGGCGTGCTCGTGAAGGGGAACACCACGCCGTGCACCCCCTGGTCGAGCACCCGCTTGGCCATCCAGGTCTCCCCGCCGGGCACGCGGGCAATCGGCACGGCCGGCAACCCGCGAGTCGCCAGCACGATGTGGCGCAGCGTCTCGAGCGTGATGGGGCTGTGCTCCATCTCCACCCACAGGAAGTCGAAGCCGGACTTGGCGGCCACGAGCGCGAGGTCGAGGCTTGTCGCCGTCACCGGCATGCCCACCACGTACTCGCCGCGGGCGAGGCGCGCCTTGACGGGGTTGACCCACGGGGCAGGCAGGGGCGCGTCAGTCACTTCGGATCCGTCTCCTTGATCAGCCACACTTCGGCCACCTGATTGCCGCGCCCGGCACCGCCGAGCCCTTGGTTGGGCCGCCACGTCAGCGTCAGCCGCCCGTCGGCCGTCGCGGCCGGCGGAATGGCGAACTCCACGGGCGCCACCGGCGACGGCTTGGCCATCGGCCCATGCACCTCGTGCGTCTCGTCCGCCGTCAGCCGCAGGCGCACATTCTGGCTGTAGATGTCGCCGGCGTACACCACCCGCACGGTGTACCGCGCGGTCGGGTCCAGCGCCGTGTACGTCATCTGCAGCGCGCCATCGTAGAACGCTTCGGCGTGACTCATCCACGACAGCCGCCAGTTGGGCAGCGATCCGAAGCCCGTGAGCCCGGAGTGGTACGGCCCGGGATCCTGGCGGAAAGCGGGCGGCGCGACCAGGTGCGGCTGCGCGTCCGGGGCGCCGAGATCGTCGTAGAAACCGCCGGGGCCGGGATCGGTCCAGCGCGCGATGCGCGTGAGCGCGGTGACGCGGTCGCGCTCGTTGGGCAGGGCGCGGATGGCGGCAAACTGCTCCGACAGCCACACCCGGTCGTTCAACGGCGCATCGATCAGATCGAGGTTGGCCCCACGCCCGACGGCGATGGCGCGATACAGCGGCACCGAGAGCTGCATCCGCACGCTCTGATACAGCGCCTCGGCCAGCTGGAAGACGCGCGTCCGCAGATCGGCCGCCACCGGCTGCGCGGCCGACGCCAGCACACGCTCGGCCTCGGCCATCGCGGCCATCGACCCGAGGCCGCTCACGTTGGCCAGCGCGCTCATCGCCTGCACCTGCGCGGCCTGCTCGCCGATCAGCCGGCGACGGACGTAGGCGTCGTAGTAGGCCCGATAGAGCGTCTGCTGGAAGCGCCAGTTCAGCAGGTCACGCGGCTCGGCCGTCCGCTCCATCGCCTGGAATGCCGCCAGGGTTCGCTCGACACCGATGTTGGCGGCCAGCGGCCCCCGCCAGTTCTCCTCGAGCGCGAGGATGCCGGTCGACAGCGGCTCGGCATAGGCCGGTCCGACGAAGTAGCGCGCGTACTGGCGCAGCGCCTCACGCACGTCGGCCTTCGGATTCCAGCCGAGGGCGCTCCAGACGATCTTGTTGACGTCGTCGTTGCACCCTTCGGAATAGGTCAGGAAATCGGGCGAGACGGACAGCCACCGCTGGAAGGCCGCGGCCTGATCGAGGGGGCGCGGGTTGATCGGCTCGCGATCCAGCGTGCGGGCATACGCCACGTCCCAGAGGGGCACCGGGTACTCGGCGCGAATGGTGTGGGTGATGTCGGGATAGCGGCGCAGCTTGTACTGGGGCGGGATCCGCTGGCGCACGGTGGCCAGCGAGTCGCGATTCTGGGGGCCGATGACGATGCCGGTGAGCCAGACCGGTTGCTTCGCCATGAGCCCGTAGAACGTCTCCATCCACTGGGCCGTGAAGCCCTGCGGCGACATCCACATCGTCATCGTCGGATGGAACGTCCGGATGTTGGCGGTCTGGCGCGCGAGCAGGCCGAACATGGCGGAGGGCTCGGTGTGGCCCGGATCGCCGCCGGGGACGAAGATGGCGTCGAGCCGCGGCAACTGCTTCAGCACGCCTTCCCACTCGGCGACCGCCTTGCCGATGTTCGCCTCGGTCGTGTAGTCATCGTCCAGGGCCGGATACCAGACCCAGACGTCGAGGCCGTACTTGTCGGCCAGCCGCGACATCTCGACCATCATCTCCATCTGGGGACGCGGGAAGTGCGGGCTGTCGGCCGCATCATCGGACCGCGGCGGAATGAGCTCGATGGCGTTGGTGCCGAAGACCGCGAGGTCGCGGATGTACTGCTCCCATTGCGGCGCATCCCACGCATCGTAGGAGTTGGTCTTCGGGCGGTAGCCGAGCTGATGGCCTCGCACGGCGACGACTGGCGTCTCGGTGACGTCGAGCGGCGCGGGCAGGACGACCCGGGTGCGCGACATCTCGAGCGATCGGAGCAGACGCCCCACACCGAACAGCACGCCGCGCTCGTCGGCGCCCGCCACCACGATGCTGCCGGGCGCGGTGCTGATGCGATAGCCCTCGGCGCCGGGGGCCGGGCCGTTCAGGCGACCGGCAAGCGGCCCGCGCCGCAGGGCTGCGAGCCGACCGACGTGAATCGCCGCGCCAGTGCTGGCACGATCGGCGATGGTCCAGCGCACGAGCGACCGGCGCTGGACTTCTTCGAGAAGCATCGTCGCGGCCACTCGCTCGCGGCGGGTGGCATCAGCGGCCACGACGATGGTGGAGACGGTGAGGTCGAGGGTCGGCGTGGTCGTCGCCTGGGCGTACACGGGCGACGTCAGCGCCACCACCCACAGGAGAAGGGCCAGGAACGAGCGGACGGGGGCGAGCATGGGCGAAGCCTCCGGGAGGGAGCGCGGTGATGCCATTTTGAAAGTCGTTCCATTTTCTACACCATGTGTTTTATAAATTCCACACCCTCGCTTCCGGGACACTCGCCATGCCTCTCCTGACGCCTGCGCAACTGGCCGCCCTCGCAGCCATCGACAGCCCGACCGTGGCCAACGCCATCGAACGCTTCAAGGTCAGGAGACGGGTGGACGGGTACGCCGACCGCGACCTGCGGTGTGCCTTCCCGGAGTACGGGTCGATGGTCGGCTACGCGGTGACGTGCACGGCCGACAGCACGACCGAGGCCCGCGCCGACGGCGCGGGCCTGCTCGGCCTGTGGGCGGCGCTCGAGGCGGCGCCCGGGCCGACGGTGCTGGTGATCAAGGATGTCGGCCCGCAGCCGCGCAAGGGCTGCCACATGGGCGAGATCATGGCGACGACCGCCAAGGCGCTGGGGGCGGTGGGGTGCGTCTCGGACGGCGGCCTGCGCGACGTCAAGGAGGTGGCGGCGCTGGGCGGCTTCCAGTACTTCTGTCCGGGATTCGTGGTGTCACACGGACAGCCGGTCATCCTGGACGTCGGCGTGCCGGTCGAGATTCACGGCCTGCCCATCGCGCCCGGGGATCTGCTGCACGGCGACGTCAACGGCCTGCTGGTGGTGCCGGAGGCGATTGCCGCCGACGTGCCGGCGGCCTGCGAGGCGGTGCGGGCCGAGGAGCGGGCGCTCCTCGATCTGATTACGGCGCCGGGGTTCTCGGTGGAGGCACTGCGTCAGTGGAAGCTGACGCATTAGCGGCGGCGTCGCGCACCGCGGCGATGATCTGGTCCTGCAGGGCGGCGTCGACCAGACGCATCTTGGGCAGCGACAGGCTGATGGCGGCGATGACGGTGCCGTCGGCGGCCCTGATCGGCGCCCCGAAGCAGCAGCCCTCGAGCACGCTCTCCTCCGCGTCGGTCGAGTAGCCTTGGGTGCGCACCCGTTCGTACTCCTGCTTGAGCAGGACCTCGTCGGTGATGGTGTGCTCGGTGAAGCGATGCGTGCCGTAGCTGCGGCGCAACCGCTCGACGATGTCGTCGGGCAGATGCGCGGTGATGGCCTTGCCGAGCGAACTGGCGTGCGGCGGCAGGATGCGGCCGACCGTGTTGGCCATCCGGATCAGGTGGGGGCTGTCGAGCGTCGCGACCACCTCGATGCGGTTGTCGAAGTGCATGGCGAGCGTGATCGTCTCGCCGAACTCGCGACTGAGCGTGCGCATGTGCGGCAGCGCGGCGGCGACCAGATCGGTCACCCGCTTGCCGTCGCCCCAGACCTGGAGGTCGGCCGAGAGGCCGTATGCCCCTTCGGCGGTGCGCTCGACGTAGTTGGACACCTCGAGGGTGTGCAGGAGGCGGAACACCGAGCTCTTGGCCAGGCCCACGTGGGCGGCGATGTCGGCGAGCCCGAGGGGGTGCTCGTGCTTGCGCAGCACCGCCAGGATCTCGAGCGCACGCCCGATCACCTTGGAGTAGTACTTGTCGTCGCGGATTCTGGGGCCCGTCTTGCGGGCAGCGACTGTGGGGCGGAGACTGCGAGCTGGCATCCGTTTGCGCATATTGTACCGCCGGCGTCCAAACCGGGGCGTTCCGGCTTTCCGAGGAGTTCTGATGCGTCACATCCTGCTGGCTGCCGTCGTGTTCGTGTCGGGCGTCACGGCCGCAGGCGCCCAGGCGCCCGCGCCGGTCGCTGCGCCCGTCGTGTCACGCGTCTTCGGCCCCGAGACGGCCACGGGCCCATACAAGCACCCGGCATGCCTGACCGAGTTGTCCAATGGCGACCTGTACCTCGTCTACTACGGCGGCCAGGGCGAGTACGCGCGCGACACGACGGTGTTCGGCGCGCGCCTCGCGCACGGCGAGACGACGTGGTCGGCACCGGTGGCCATCGCGAAGGACCCCTTCCGGTCCGTCGGCAACGGCGTCATCTGGCAGGCGCCTGACGGTCTGGTCTGGCTCTTCTACGTCGTCCGGTTCGGCGAGACCTGGGGCACGTCCCGCATCCAGGCCAAGGTGTCGCGCGACCTGGCCGCCACGTGGTCGGATGCCTTCCCGGTGGCCCTCGAGGCCGGCATGATGGTGCGCAACCGCCCGATCGTCCTGCACGATGGCACCTACCTGCTGCCGGTGTACTTCGAAGACGGCGAAGACACGGAGCAGGTCGGCCCGAAGAGCACGTCGCGCTTCCTGCGTTTCGATCCCCGCACGCAGGTGTGGGCCTCACTCGGCGAGGTCCGGTCGCCCACCGGCAACATCCAGCCGGCCGTGGTCGAAGTGGCGCCCAATCACCTCATCGCCTACGCCCGGCGCGGCGGCGGCTACGGCCCGACCACCGAGGGCTGGCTCGTGCGGGCGGAGTCGACCGATGGCGGCCGGACGTGGAGCGAGGGCAAGAACTCGGCCTTTCCGAATCCGAACTCGGCGGTCGACTTCCTGAAGCTCGCGTCGGGCGCCCTGCTGCTGGTCTACAACGACCACATGTGGGAGCGCAGTCCGCTGATGCTGGCCCTGTCGGACGACCAGGACCGGTCGTACCCCGTCCGGAAGGCGCTCGCCACGGGCAAGAACAGCTTCGCGTACCCGGTGGCCTTCCAGGCCCGCGACGGCCGCATCCACGTGGTCTACACCTCCGACTCGCGCAAGGTCATCAACCACGCCATCGTGACCGAGGCCTGGATACGGGGGCGGTAACTGCAGGCCATGGCGCCGCTATACTTCCGGGGTGTCTGCCCCTGCCGTCGCGGTGCACGGCGTGTCCAAGCGCTTCACGCTCTACCACCAGGGGGGCAGTGGCCTCAAGGAACGGCTCGTCGGCCTGGTCGGCGGGCGTCGTGACGGCCGCGAGACGTTCTGGGCGCTGCGTGACGTCGGCTTCGAGGTGGGACGCGGCGAGACCCTCGGCCTGATCGGGCACAACGGCTGCGGCAAGAGCACCCTGCTGCAGATCATCGCCGGCATCCTCGAACCGGATGCCGGCACCGTCACGACCAGTGGGCGCATCACGTCCCTGCTCGAGCTCGGCGCCGGCTTCAGTCCCGATCTCTCGGGTCGCGACAACATCTTCCTCAACGCCTCCCTGCATGGGGTCTCGGCCGAGGTCATCCGCGCGAAGTTCGACGAGATCGTCGCGTTCGCCGAACTCGGTCGCTTCATCGACACGCCGGTCCGCAACTACTCCTCCGGGATGTACATGCGACTCGGCTTCTCGGTGGCCGCGCATCTCGACCCCGAGATCGTGCTCGTGGACGAGGCCCTCGCCGTCGGCGACGAGGCGTTCCAGCGCAAGTGCCTGCGCAAGATCCAGCAGTTCCAGGCCCAGGGCGTCACGGTGATCATCGTGTCGCACGACCTCCTGCTCGTCGAACGCCTGTGCACGCGCGCCTGCCTGCTGCAACGGGGCGAACTCGTCGCCGTGGGCCCGGCGGCCGACGTCATCTCGCGCTATCACCAGATGGCCGCCGCCAGCGGTGAAGTCGCCGGCGAGTACCGCTGGGGCTCACGCGAGGTGGAGATTCCGAGCGTGCGGCTGCTCGATGCGCACGACCAGCCCATCACCAGCCTGCGCACCGGCGACACCCTGACCATCGCCTTCGGCTACCACGCCGACCGACGTGTCTCGCGCCCCGTGTTCGGGATGGCGGTCTATCACGAAGACGGCACGCATCTCACGGGCCCCAACACCCGCACGGGCGGCCTGGCCATCCCCGAGGTCGACGGGGACGGCGAGGTCCGCTACACGATCGACCATCTGTCGCTGCTGCCGGGCCGGTACGTGGTGTCGGTCTCGGCCTACGACTACCACCTCGTCGAACCGCTCGACCATCGCGAACGCGTGGCGACGTTCACGGTGACCGAGGGCGGCACGCTGGAGCGCTTCGGCAAGGTGACGCTCGGCGGGACCTGGCACCTGGTCCCCGCACCGACCACGGAGCCCGTCGGGTCGTGAGCGCCCCACGCCTGGCCGCCATCCTCCATGGCGCGCGGTGGCCCTCCGGCGATGCGGGCGCGAGCTGGAGAGAGCGCCTCAGCCGTGCCCTGCAGCGCGAGGTGGAGATCGTGCTCGCCCGCGACGAGGCCTCGGCCCCTCGAGGTGCGGCCGCCTGCGTGATGCGCGGGCTCGCCCGCACGATGGCCTCCCACGTCATCGTCGCCGACGTGCACGCCACCCCGGACGACGAGACGATCCGCGCGCTCGTCCAGGCGCTGGACGGTGCCGCCCTGGTGGTGCCGCGCCGCGCAGGCACGGTCGACGGACCGGTCGAGGATGCAGGCGTCGGGACGTACGAGGCGACGCTCCTGCAGGCCGT
>NZ_JALHPM010000109.1:0-23634 GCF_022842525.1 Luteitalea sp. | reverse complement strand
CCCTCGACGATCTTCTTCCTGAGTTCGCGCATCGCCTGGATCAGCGCCTGCTGGCGCGGATCGGCGGCGAGCTGCACCTTCTCCCCAGGCGGGGCGGTGGCCGCAGGAGCCGGCGCGGCGGTTGCACGGCCCCGACGTGCCCAACGTCGTGCGGGCGATGGGCAGCGTGCCGGAGGCCGTCGGGCCGATGGCCGACATGGTGCGCGCCGTGCTCTTCGAGGGGTCGGTGGCCACGTCGACGCGGGCGGCCATGGGGCTGCGCGTGGCGCAGCTGGTCCGCAGTCCCTACGTCGCCGCGCACATGGTGCGCGTCATCGCCGCGTCGCCCGACCAGCAGGCCTGGAGGCCCTTCTTCCGCGACAACCAGGCGGCCGGCCTCACGCCGCGGCAGCGCCAGGCCATCGCCTATGCCGAATCGCTCACGCGCGACATCCACGGCGTGACCGACGAGCAGTTCGCGCAGGTGCGGGCCCACTTCACCGACAACGAGGTGGTGGAGCTGACGATCGTCACCGCCTTCTTCAACCACCTCGTGCGCTTTGCCGAGGCGACGCGCCTTCCGGTCGAGCCGTGGGCGTTCGAGCCGCCGTCGACGCCGCTGCCCTTCGTCGTCGACATCAAGGCCGCACCGCGCGTCGGCCTCATCTCCGACGCCGAGATTGCCGCGACGACGGCGGCGGCCGCGGCGGCCACGGACGCCGCCGCGCAGAAGGGCGGCCTCGGGCTCGGCATGGCCAACTCCATGCGGGCGATGTTCCGGGCTCCGGCGCTCGCGACCCCCTGGCGCGCCCTCGGCACGGCCCTGCGCGAGCACGAGCAGGTGGGGCGCGACGTCAAGCTCCAGGTGTCGCTGGCGGTCTCGACGATGAACGGGTGCCGCTACTGCGTGCGCCACCAGGTGCTCGGGCTGCGCCGTATCGGCGTCGATCCCGCGCGCCTCGTCGCCCTGCAGAAGGACGATGCAGCCCTGACGCCGCGCGAGCGACGCGCGGTCCTCTTCGCCCGGCAGGTCACCGAGGCCCCGACGTCGGTCACCGACGCCGACTGGACCGCCCTGACCACGGAGTTTGGCCCACGAGGGGCCATCGAGGTCCTCCTGCAGACCTGCACGTTCGCCTTCATGAACCGCTTCACGGACGGCCTCATGCTGCCGTCCGAAGACGAAGCCATCAAGGTCTATCAGGAAACGTACGGCTCGGCCAAGGGACCGTTGTCAAAGTAGAAAGCGCAAAAAGCGCAAACAGGGCAAAAAGACAGAGCCGAAGACGGAAGGGGAAAGGAACACGGAGGAAAAGGCCGAAGGGTGTGAGACTTTGCCCGTTCCCCTTGACCCTTCCCCCTTTCCGCCCTGCCGTTTTGCCCTTTTTGCCCTGTTCGCCCTTTTTACTTTGATAGCATCTCCGCCCATGGCGGAGCCCTCTTCTCCCGATATCCAGGCGTTGCTCGACGAACAACGCACCTTCCCTCCCTCTCCGGAGTTCACCAGCACGGCCAACGTGCGCGACCGGGCCGTGTATGCGCAGGCGGCGGCCGATCCCGAGGCCTACTGGAAAGCCCAGGCCGAACAGCTCGAGTGGATCGAGCCGTTCACGACCGTGCTCGAGTGGACCCCCCCGGATGCGCGGTGGTTCGTCGGCGGCAAGCTCAACGCCTCGGTCAACTGCGTCGACCGGCATGTCCGGAACGGCCGGCGCAACAAGGCGGCGATCATCTGGGAGGGCGAACCCGGTGACCGTCGGACCCTGACCTACTTCGACCTGCAGCGCGAGGTGAACCTCGCGGCCAACGTCCTCAAGTCGCTCGGCGTGAAGCGCGGCGACCGCGTGGCGATGTACATGCCGCTCATCCCCGAGCTGGCCATCGCCATGCTCGCCTGCGCCCGCATCGGCGCCATCCACACGGTGGTGTTCGGCGGCTTCAGCGCCGAGGCGCTCGCCGACCGCATCAACGACTGCCAGTGCACGCTGCTGGTCACCGCCGACGGCGGCTACCGGCGCGGCTCGCTGCTGCCGCTCAAGCAGATCGCCGACGAGGCCCTCAAGCACGCCCCGTCGGTCAAGAACGTCCTCATCGTCAAGCGCGATTCGTCGGATCGCTTCCCGGTGCACGTCACCGAGGGGCGCGACCACTGGTACCACCGCATCGTGCAGGACGTGCAGAACTGGTGCGAACCCGAGGCGATGGACAGCGAGGACATGCTGTACATCCTCTACACCTCCGGCACCACCGGGAAGCCGAAGGGCATCGTCCACACGACGGGCGGCTACCTCACCGGCACGATGGCCACCACGAAAGCCGTCTTCGACCTGAAGGACGACGACGTGTACTGGTGCACGGCGGACATCGGGTGGGTGACGGGGCACAGCTACGTGGTGTACGGGCCGCTGGCGGCCGGGGCCACGCTGCTGATGTACGAAGGCGCCCCCGACTGGCCGGAGCGCGACCGCTTCTGGAGCCTGATCGAACGCCACGGCGTGACGATCTTCTACACCGCGCCGACGGCCATCCGGGCCTTCATGCGCTGGGGCACGGAACTGCCCGCGAAGCACGATCTCAGCAGCATCCGTCTGCTCGGGTCGGTGGGCGAGCCGATCAATCCGGAAGCGTGGATGTGGTACCACGAGTTCATCGGCGGCAAGCGCTGCCCGATCGTGGACACGTGGTGGCAGACCGAAACCGGCCAGATCATGATCACGCCGCTGCCGGGCGTCACCACCACCAAGCCGGGATCGGCGACACACCCGTTCCCGGGCATCTCGGTGCAGATTCGCAACGAGAAGGGCGAGCCGGTCACCGTCGGCGGCGGTCTGCTGACCATCGACAAGCCCTGGCCGGCGATGCTGCGCGGCATCTACGGCGATCCCGAGCGCTACGCCGCGACCTACTGGAGCAAGTGGAAGGACGGCGCCTACTTCGCCGGTGACGGCGCGCGGGTCGATGCCGACGGCTGCATCTGGCTGCTCGGCCGCGTCGACGACGTGCTGAACGTCAGCGGGCACCGTCTCGGCACGATGGAGATCGAGAGCGCGCTCGTCGATCACCCGTCGGTGGCGGAAGCGGCGGTGGTCGGCCGCACCCACGACATCAAGGGGCAGTCGATCACGGCGTTCGTCACGCTCAAGGACGGGCAGCACAGCTCGTTCGCGATGGTCGAGGCGCTGCGCGAGCACGTGGTGAAGAAGATCGGCGCCCTGGCCCGGCCCGAAGAGATTCACTTCGCGGCCGACCTGCCCAAGACCCGCTCGGGCAAGATCATGCGCCGGCTGTTGCGGGACATCGCCGAAGGCAAGGCGATCGGCGACACGACCACGCTGGCCGACCCGAACGTGGTGGCCAAGCTGAAGTCCCAGTACGAGACGCAGGAGGATTGAGCGGCGACGCCCTGCTGCCGTTCGTCGATGCCTGGAGCATCGACATCGAGGCGCCGCCCCGGGTGGTCTGGGACGCCGTGCTGGCGTTCGCGCCCGGGGCCACCCCTTCGATCTGGCTGCGGGCGTTTGCCTGGCTCTGGCGGGCCAGGCCGGCCGCCAGCAACGGTCTGGCGTCTCATGTGCTCGGGGCCGAACGCCCCGGGTTCGCCGTGTCCATGGTGGTGCCGCCCGCCACGTACGCGCTGGCGGGCCGGCACCGATTCGCCCGGTACCAGCTCGTCTTCCGGATCGGGCAACGCGGACCGGGGCAGTCTCGTCTCACCGCCGAGACGTACGCGACCTTCCCCGGCACCGCGGGTCGCCTCTACCGCATGCTCCTGGTGGACGCCAGACTGCACGGCCTCGTGATGTGGGCCATGGTGCGCCTCGTGCGGCGACGGGCCGAAGCCGACGCGCGCCGGCAAGGCGAGACATAGCGTGACCGAGCCCTCCTCCCCCCACCTCTCGCGTCGGATCTGGCTGTACGCCCCGCTGGCCGTGCTGGCCCTGCTGGTCGTCCTGTGGCTCGTGTCCTCGCGCCGCGAGGCGCCGCCACCCGCGGTGGCCACCGCCCCGGACGGCCCGGCGGCTCTGCCGCCCGTGCTGGCCGAGACGGTCGGCGAGGAGGGTCACCTGGCGATCGGCATCGTGTCGCTCGACCGCGTGGCCACCGATACCGTCGAGTTGCGGCTGGCCGTGACCAACACCAACCAGCCCGGCACGCCGGCCCTCGACATCGCCCAGCGGTTCAGTGCCGACGGCCCCGACCGGGGCACGCTGGCCGAGATCTACCTGGCCGACCTGTCGCACGAGCACAAGTTCTTCGTCCTGCGCGACAGCGCCAACGCCCCGCTCGGCAGCCGCGACGTCACCCCCCTGGCCGCCGGAGAACGCCGCATCCTCTGGGCGCGCTACCCCGCGCCGGGCGACGACGACGTCGAAGTGGTCGTGCACGTGCCCCACGCCGAACCGATGCCGAATGTGCCCGTCGGGCAGCGGACAGCACCGTAGAGACACTCGATAAAGGTCAAAAGGGCAAGAAGGGCAAACAGGGCAAAACGACACAACCGAAGGCAAAACAGCCAAAGGCGCCAAGATCACAAAGGCCCCAAGGCTTCCTTCGTCTTTCCCCTTCCGCCATCCCCCCTTTCCTCTTTCCTCTTTCCGCCCTGTCTTTTTGCCCTCTTGGCCCTTTTCGCCCATTCTTCTTTGACGGTGTCGTGGCCGCCCCGGAACTCGCGATGGCGGCCTCCCGTACTAAGCTGATGCCATGCCCCTGATCGAGACTCGTGACCTCTGGAAGACCTATGTGATGGGTTCGGAGGAGATCCACGCGCTGCGTGGGGTCTCCATGGAGATTCAGCGGGGCGAGTACGTCGCGATCATGGGCCCCTCCGGATCGGGCAAGTCCACCCTGATGAATCTCATCGGCTGCCTGGACACCCCGAGCAAGGGCACCTACCTCCTGAACGACAAGGAGGTCAGCCGGATGGATGACGATGAGTTGGCGCGGATCCGGAACGAGGAAATCGGGTTCGTCTTCCAGACCTTCAACCTGCTGCCGAGAGCCTCTGCCCTCCACAACGTCGAACTGCCGCTGGTCTACGCCGGTGTGAGCGGGGCGGAGCGGGCCGAGCGGGCCAAGGCCGCGCTCACCAAGGTGGAACTCGAGCACCGCATGGGCCACAAGCCCAACGAACTCTCGGGCGGCCAGCGCCAGCGCGTGGCCATCGCGCGCGCGCTCGTCAACAACCCGTCGATCCTGCTCGCCGACGAGCCGACGGGCAATCTCGACTCGAAGACCGGTGTCGAGATCATGGCGTTGTTCGAGCGCCTCCATCAGGCTGGCAACACCATCGTCCTCGTCACGCACGAACCGGATGTCGCCGCGCATGCCCATCGCGCGATTCACATCCGCGACGGGCAGGTCGAGAAGGACGTCACGCGGAGTGCCATGGTCGGCGCCTCGCACTGAGGTAGCAATCCGACGTGGCCAGCGCGAGAATAGGGGCAGATGCGCCTCGTCCTCGCCACCATGGCCGCTGGCGCCGCCGTGAGCCTCGCCGCGTGCGGCGGCGGCTCGTCCGCGCCCTCCACGCCGACACAGCCCACCACGCCTGCACCGACACCCGTCGCGCTGACGCTCGGGTGCCCGCCGCCCCTCGCGGCGCGGACGACGACCGGCCAGCCCATTCCGCTCGCATATCCGGAGCCCCAGGCCTCGGGAGGCACGGCGCCGCTGGCCGTGTCGTGCGCGCCGCCGGTGGGGACCCCGGCGCCGGTCGGCCAGACGACCGTCACCTGCACGGCGACGGATGCGCGGGCGCAGACGGCGACGTGTGCGTTCGCGGTGACCGTGGCGGTGGCACCCACCCTGACCGTCGACCGCTTCCTGGCGCTGGGGGACAGCTTCACGTTCGGCACCACGTCGCGCGCCCTGGAGCGAGCACTGCCCGGCGACACGTACACCCAGAAGCTGGAGTTCCTGCTGCGGGAGCGCTACCCCGATCAGGCGTTCACGCTCGCCAATGCCGGCGTTCCGGGGCAGTTCATGGATCAGATCGAGGACCGCTACCCGGCGGCGCTGCGCCAGAGCAATGCGCAGGTGCTGATCCTGCAGGGCGGCGCGAACGACCTCAACACCGAGGGAGCGCGCTCCATCGGCGATATCGTGTCGCGTCTCGAGCGCATCACACGTGATGCCCAGGGGCGGCGCGTGTCGGTGATCCTCGCGACGCTCACGCCGCAACGCCCGGGGTCGACGAAGGGGACGACCGCGCCGGCCGTGGTTCGCGAGGTCAACGCGCGCATCCTCGACCTCTGCCGCCGCTATCAGACCGGCTGTGCCGACCTGTACACGGCCTTCGGCGGCGAGCAGTCGCCGCTCATCGGCAGCGACGGCCTGCACCCGACCCTGGCCGGCTACGACCTCATCGCCGAGACGTTCTTCGAGGTCATCCGCCGCCAGTTCGAGCGGACGGCCACGCCACCGTCGTAATACTCTTGTCCCCCATGCGCCGTTCGATCCCGGGTCGTCTTGCCCTCGTCCTGCTTGTCGGGTCCTCGCTGGCCGTCGCGTGCGGTGCCTCGTCGTCGGCCCCGCCGGCGCCGCAGGCCCAGGCGGCCGCGGTCGTGCCAGGTGTCGAGCAGTACACCTACCAGATCGTCCGCAGCCATCCCCATGACCCGGCGTCGTTCACGCAGGGGCTGACCATCGCGGACGGGCAGGTGTACGAAGGCACCGGACTCCATGGCGAGTCGTCGCTGCGGCGAGTCGACCTGCAGACCGGGGCGGCGCTGCAGCGGATCGCACTCGACAGCCGGTACTTCGGCGAGGGCATTGCCGTCGTCGGCGACCGCATCGTGCAGCTCACCTATCAGACCGGCGTCGGCTTCGTCTACGACCGCAAGACCTTCGCGACGCTGAAGGAGTTCACGTACAAGGGCGAGGGCTGGGGCCTGACCTACGACGGGCAGCGGCTCATCATGAGCGACGGCACCGACACGCTGCGCTTCTGGCACCCCGAGACGCTCGAGGAGGTCGGCCGCCTGCGCGTGCGCGACGGCGACACGGCCATCGAGCGCATCAACGAACTCGAGTTCGTCGACGGCGCGATCTACGCCAACATCTGGCAGGAAGAGCGCATTGCGCGCATCGACCCGGCGACGGGCGTCGTGACCGCCTGGATCGACATGTCGAACCTGCTGACGGCCACCGAACGCTCCCGCGGCGTGGACGTCCTCAACGGCATCGCCCACGACCCGAAGACGGGCCACTTCCTCATCACCGGGAAGTTGTGGCCCTGGGTCTTCGAGGTCCGATTCGTCAAGAAGGGCTGACGGGTCGCTTCTCTTCCATCAGGCCGAGCAGGTTGCCGGAGGGATCGCGGAAGAACGCCATCCACAGCTCGTGGTCGGGCATCACCGCGACGCAGTGGGCGCCCTTCTCGAAGGTGGCGCCGCCCTGCCGCAGGGCCGCTTCCACTTCGACGATGCCTGCCACCGTGAAGTAGAGCACCGAGGCCGTCCCCGCCGGGCCGGGCCCGTCTTCCGGCAGCGTCAGCATCAGACGCACGTCACCGGCGCGGAAGAAGGCCAGGGACGGCGGCGCCTGGAAGAGCAGCGCCAGTCCCAGCACGTCGCGATAGAACGTGACGGCGGCGTCGATGTCGTGCACCGTGAGCGCGATTTGCCCCAGCGGGGCGGCAGTCAGAGGTCCGGGCATGCGCGGGAAGGTAACACATCGGAATGCCGCGATGCCGAATGCCGAATGCCGTCATGCGGACATACGGGAATGACGGCACCCCAAAGGACAGAAGGACAGAAGGCTGGAGGCGTCGGGCGTGGACCGTGGGTAGGGCCGGCTCTCCGAGCCGGCCGTCATCGACAGCGCGTGATGCTCGCCGCTTGGTGGCGGCCCGTTCGGAGAACGGGCCCTACCCGAGTTCGCCAAGCCGCGAGAAATGGCCGGGGGCGACTTCGACGAGGGGCGCCTCGAGGTCGACGCTGGCCGGGTCGAACGTGATCCGCTGCGGCGGGACGTCCGGATCGGGCACCGGCACGGCGGAGAGGAGGGCCTGCGTGTACGGGTGGGTGGGCGTGTCGAACAGCGCGCCGACCGGCGCGAGTTCGACGATGCGGCCCCGGTACATGACGGCCACGCGGGTGCAGATGTGGCGCACCAGCCGCAGGTCGTGCGAGATGAACAGGTAGGTCAGCGACAGTTGCTGCTGCAGGGACGCCAGCAGGTTGACGATCTGGGCCTGCACCGACACATCCAGCGCCGAGACGGGTTCGTCGGCGACGATGAACGAGGGTTCCAGGGCGAGGGCGCGGGCGATGCCGATGCGCTGTCGCTGTCCACCGCTGAACTCGTGCGGATAGCGTGTGAGCACGTCGCGGTCGAGCCCGACCAGTTCGAGCAGTTCCGCGGCGCGCGCGTGTCGCCAGGTCGGGGTGCCGACCTTGTGGATGTCGAGCGGTTCCTCGAGGATCGTCGAGACGCGATGGCGGGGGTTGAGTGAGGCGTACGGGTCCTGGAAGACCATCTGCATCTGTCGTCGCCGCGCCCGCAGCGCCGTCCGGTCCAGCGCCAGCACATCGTCGCCGTTGAAGAAGACGCGTCCGGTGGTGGGTTCGATCAGCCGCAGGATGCAGCGGCCGGTCGTGGTCTTGCCCGAGCCCGATTCCCCCACCAGCCCGAAGGTCTCGCCGGCCTCGATGGAGAAGCTGACGTCGTGCACGGCATGCGTGACGCGCGGCGCCCGCCACAGGGCGCGCTGCTCGTAGCGTTTGCCGAGGTACTGCACGTCGAGGAGCGGCATCAGTCCGTCGGGAGCCCGGCCGCATGGTCGGCGGCCAGTTGCTGGGCCTCGCGCACGAGCAGGCAGCGCGAGGCATGCCCCTCGGACACGGCGTACATGGCCGGCACCTCGGCGAGACAGGCGTCGTGGCGCCAGGCGCATCGCGGCGCGAAGGCGCATCCCGGCGGCATCTGCTGCAGGGACGGCACCTGCCCCTCGATGGGCTCGAGTCGACGCGCGCTGTGGGTCGACCCTGGCATCGCCCGCAGCAGGGCCTGCGTGTAGGGATGGGCCGGCGCCTTGAACAGCGCCCGCACCGGCGACTCCTCGACGATCCGGCCGGCGTACATCACCGCGACGCGATCGGCCGTGTGCGCAACGACGCCCAGGTCGTGGGTGATGAGCAGCAGGGACAGCCCGAAGTCGTGCTTGAGCTGCCGCAGCAGGTTCAGGATCTCGGCCTGGATCGTCACGTCGAGCGCGGTGGTGGGCTCGTCGGCGACGATCAGCGACGGGCGGCAGCAGAGGGCGAGCGCGATGAGTGCCCGCTGGCGGAGTCCCCCGGATAACTGGTGGGGATACTCGGCGAAGCGCCTGGCCGGGTCGTCCATCCGAACGGTGGCCAGCAGTTCGAGGGCGGTGGCCTTCGGGTTCGCGCCGCCGAGACCGTGCACGGTCATCGCCTCGACCAGCTGACTGCCGATGGTCAGCACCGGGTTCAGCGCGCTCATGGGTTCCTGGAAGATGAGCGAGATCTTCGCCCCACGGACCCGTTCCATCTCGGCCTCGGGGAGGTCCATCAGGTTGCGCCCCTCGAGCTGGATCTCGCCGCCGAGGATGCGCCCGGGCGGCGGCACCAGCCGCAGGAGCGAATAGGCGGTCAGCGACTTGCCGCTGCCGGACTCGCCGACCAGCGCCAGCGTCTCGCCTTTGGCAATGTCGAAACTCACGTCCTGGACGGCGGGCACCCACCGGTTGCCCATGGGAAAGCCGGTCGAGAGATGTCGGACGGAGAGCAGGGGCATCGCGGCCCGGGCATCGTACCAGACCGCATTCCGTCCGGCCGTCGGCAGGCGGCTATCCGTCGTCGCGCCGGTCGACATCGCCCGGTTCCCGGTTCCCGCTTTCCGGTTCCCGCTTCCCGGTTGCCTGCGGCCTGTTCGGCCGATACAATCGGGCCAGATTCCGTCAACCAACCTCCAGACGCCTCCTCTAATGAACAGCGCTCCTGCCTGCGTGCCGGAAGGGAGTTCAGTGTGGACGACACCGTGAATCGACTGGCGAAGGAACTGGCAGAGGCCATGGCCGACGCCGTGGCCTCTGATCCACGTGTGGAAGCCTGCCGAGCGCGCGCGCGCGAGGCCGGGTACGACCTGCGGGTGACGCTCGACGCCGAGATCGGGTTCGCGACCAGAGCCGGCAAGCGGGCACGGAAAGTGGCGCTCACACGCCCGACCCACGCCACGCGACACGTCGCGATGACCGACAACGACCGACGCTTCCTGAAGTCGCTGCGCATCGCCCCCGATGCCGCGACCGAAGAAGTCTAGGGAGAACGACTCAAGGCTCTGGGCTCAGGGTTCAACCCAATGGGCTCAGGGATCGAGGCGCACGGCTCAGAAAGCTCTGTGAGCCCTGAGACGTGAGCCCTGAGTCTGTTCCACCTCAGTCGATGAGGCTCGTCCCCGTCATCTCCGCTGGCTGGGGCAATCCCAGCAGATGCAGCAGCGTCGGCGCCACGTCGGGCAGGGCGCCGTCGCGCAGCGCCTGGCCGGCGACCGCAGGCCCGACCAGGATGAGCGGCACCAGGTTGGTCGTGTGCGCGGTGTGGGGGGCGTTGAGCTCGTAGTCCCACATCTGCTCGGCGTTGCCGTGGTCGGCGGTGACCAGCGCGGTGCCGCCGGCAGCCAGCAGCGCGTCGATGCAGCGCCCGAGGCAGCCATCGACGGCCTTGATGGCCGCAATCGCCGCCTCGAGCACGCCCGTGTGTCCGACCATGTCCGGATTGGCGAAGTTGCAGATGATGACGTCGTGCTTGTGGTGGGTGACGCTGTCGACGAAGGCGTCAGCCACGCCAGCCGCACTCATCTCCGGCTGCAGGTCGTACGTGGCCACCTTCGGCGACGGCAGCAGCACGCGGTCCTCGCCTGCGAAGGGCGTCTCGATGCCGCCATTGAAGAAGTACGTGACGTGCGGGTACTTCTCCGTCTCCGCCAGGCGCATGTTGGTGAGGCCGTGCGCCTGCAGCACTTCGCCGAAGTACTGCGTGGCCGACTGCGGCGGGAACGCGATGGGGAAGGGGTACGTCGCGTCGTACTCCGTGAACGTCGTCAGCGCCACCTTCGGCCGGTTCGGCGTCGGGAAGCCGTCGAAGTCCGGCATCAGCAGGGCGCGGATGATCTGCCGGGCGCGATCGGCGCGGAAGTTGAAGAACACCACCGCATCGCCGTCGGCCAGCGGACCGACGGGCTGCCCGGCCCCGTCGACCAGCGTGGCCGGGAGGATGAACTCGTCGGTGATGTTCTTCGAGTAGGCCTCCTCGATCACGGCCGAGGCCGAGGACCCGAACGGCGCCGTGCCGGTGACGATGGCGTCGTAGGCGAGCTTGACGCGTTCCCAGCGCTTGTCGCGGTCCATCGCGTAGTAGCGCCCCGAGACGCTGGCGATGCGACCGCCGGTCCTGGCGAGCACGGCTTCCAGATTGCGCACATAGCCGCGGCCACCGTTGGGCGAGGTGTCGCGTCCGTCGGTGATGACGTGCACGAACACGCGCGGCGCGCCCATCTCGTGGGCGAGATGGAGCAGCGCGTGCAGGTGGGCCTCGTGGCTGTGCACGCCGCCGTCCGAGAGCAGGCCGAGGAAGTGGACGGCCGTGCCGGCGTCGATGGCGGCCTGGATGGCGGCGCGCAGCGCCGGCGTCTGCCTGAACTCGCCGTCGCTGATCGCCTTGTCGATGCGCGTGAGGTCCTGATAGACGGTGCGCCCCGCCCCGAGGTTGGTGTGGCCGACCTCGGAGTTGCCCATCTGGCCGGCCGGCAGGCCGACGGATTCGCCGGAGGCCTGCAGGGTGGCGTGGGGATACGACGCCCAGAGTCTGGTGAAGACCGGCGGTTCGGCCAGCTTCACCGCGTTCTGGTCGGCCTCCTCGCGGAGGCCCCAGCCATCGAGGATGATGAGCGCCACGGGGGCGCGCTTGCTCGTCATGGGCCTAGGCGAGCGCCTTGATGGCGGCCTTGCCGGCGTACTTGGCGTTGCTGCCGAGGGCGGCCTCGATGCGCAGCAGCTGGTTGTACTTCGCCGTGCGGTCGCTGCGGCTGGCCGAGCCCGTCTTGATCTGGCCGGCGCGCGTGCCGACGGCGAGGTCGGCGATCGTGCTGTCCTCGGTCTCGCCCGAGCGGTGCGAGGCGATCGTGGTGTAGCCGGCGTCCCACGCAATCTTCATCGCGCGCAGCGTCTCGGTCACGGTGCCGATCTGGTTCAACTTGACGAGCAGCGAATTGCAGATGCCGGCCTCGATGCCCTCCGACAGGATCTTCGGGTTGGTCACGAACACGTCGTCGCCCACCAGCTGCACCTTGTCGCCGAGCGCCTCGGTCATCAGCTTCCAGCCGCGCCAGTCGCTCTCGGCCAGGCCGTCCTCGATGGAGCAGATCGGGTACTGACGCACCCAGTCGGCGAACAGCTCGACCATCTGCTCGCTCGAACGGGTCGGCGAGCCGGACTTCTTGAACACGTACTGCCCGTCCTGCCAGAGTTCGCTGGACGCCGTGTCGAGGGCGATCCACACCTGCTCGCCGGGCTTCAGGCCCGCCTTGGTGATGGCTTCCATGACGACATCGAGCGCGTCCTGGTTGCTCTTCAGGCTGGGCGCGAAACCGCCCTCGTCGCCGACGCCCGTCGACATGCCGCGCGCCTTCAGGATGCCGCGCAGCGTGTGGAAGATTTCGGCACCCCAGCGCAGGCCCTCCGAGAAGCTCGGCGCGCCGAGCGGCATCACCATGAACTCCTGGAAGTCGACGCTGCTGTCGGCGTGGGCGCCGCCGTTGAGGATGTTCATCATCGGCGAGGGGAGCAGATCGGCCGGGCCGCCGCCCGCCATCGCATGACGCAGCGCACCGATGTACTCGTACAGCGGCGCGCCCTTCTCGGCTGCCCCCGCGTGCAGGGCGGCCATCGAGACGCCGAGCAGCGCGTTGGCGCCGAGGCGGCTCTTGAACTCGGTGCCATCGAGTTCGATCATCGTGTCGTCGAGCGACGACTGGTCGAACTCCTTGCCGACGATCGCCTGCGCGAGTTCGCCGTTGATGTTGGCCACGGCCTTGCGGACGCCCTTGCCGAGGTAGCGGCTCTTGTCGCCATCGCGCAGTTCGAGCGCTTCACGCTCGCCGGTGGACGCGCCGGAGGGGACCGCGGCGCGGCCGAAGGCGCCGCCTTCGAGGGTGATGTCCACTTCGACGGTGGGATTGCCGCGCGAATCGAGAATCTCGCGTCCGATGACCTTCTGGATGATCACTGCTGCGTGCTCCTGTTGACGGGAAACTTCAAACGTCGAACTTCAAACGTGGGCCCTGGGCCCTGGGCCTTCGGCCTTGGTTCTTCGAGCCCTGAGCCCTGAGCCCTGAGCCTTGTTTTATCCGTGCTGCCCGCGCGCGTCGGCTTCCTGCTCGCGCTGGCGTTCGGTCTCCTCCGGCGTCGCCACGAACGGCTCTTCGTCGGTGGTCACCACCACCACGCCCTTGGCGGTGACGGTGTGCCGCTTGCGATCCTCCTCGAGGTCGTAGCCGATGATGGCGCCCCGCGGGATGAACACGTCCCGATCGATGATCGCGTTGCGGATCCGCGCGTGCCGGCCGACGCGGACGCCCGGCATCAGGATACTGCGCTCGATGTCGCAGTAACTGTGCACGCGGACGTTCGGGCACAGGATGCTGCCCCGGACCGAACTCCCGGAGACGATGACGCCGGACGAGATGATCGAGTCGAGGGCGTGCCCTCGTCGTCCCTCGTCGTTGAAGACGAACTTGGCCGGCGGCGCCTGCGGCATCCACGTCCGGATCGGCCACTCGGGGTCGTACAGATTGAAGTCCGGGTTCACCTGCACGAGGTCCATGTTGGCCTCGTAGTAGGCATCGAGCTCGCCGATGTCGCGCCAGTACTTGTTGGCCTTCTTGTTCTCGTCCGAGAACCGGTACGAGTAGACCGGCGCGTGCCCGATCAGCGACGGCAGGATGTCCTTGCCGAAGTCGTGCTTGCTGTCACGGCCGGCGTCGTCTTCGAGCGCCTTGATGAGGACGTCGGCCTCGAAGACGTAGATGCCCATCGAGGCCAGGGCCACGCCGGGCATGCCCGGGATCGGCTTGGGCTCGGCCGGCTTCTCCTCGAAGCCGATCAGCCGTTCCTCCTCGTCGACCTGGATGACCCCGAAGCGGCGGGCGGCCTCCTCGACCGGCACCTCGTAGGTGGCGACCGTCGCGGCGGCGCCCTTCTCGATGTGCCAGCGCAGCATCTTCGAGTAGTCCATCTTGTAGATGTGGTCGCCCGACAGGATGACGACCCGGCTCGGCGACTCGCGAACCACCGAGTACAGGTTCTGATAGACGGCGTCGGCCGTGCCCAGATACCAGTTGTCGCTGACCCGCTTCTGGGGGGGCAGGATCTCGATGAACTCGCCGAGTTCCTCGGCCACCACGCTCCAGCCCTGCCGGATGTGGCGGTTCAACGACAGGCTCTTGTACTGCGTCACGATGAAGATGCGGCGCAGCCCGGCGTTGATGCAGTTGCTGAGGGTGAAGTCGATGATGCGGTACGGCCCGCCGAAGTACACCGCCGGCTTGGCGCGTTCCCTGGTGAGCGGAGAGAGGCGTTCGCCAACCCCCCCGGCCAGGACGATGACGAGCGAGTCATTGAGCATGGGCCACCCGGTCCAGTGTGCCTGGCGGCCGGCCGACCTGGGCGGGCTGCCACGCGGAAAATGCGCTCCTGGCGCGAAGGGCGGGGCACGGCCGCGGCCCCGGGGTGGGACCGCCGATCGACCCCGGCGTCAGCACCCGGATCATATATCCGCCACACCGTTCCGTTTCCGGGGGGATGTGCCCTATGATCCGAAGGCTTGGGCATGCAGGAGCATGCCGGGGGAATTGACGCATGCGACAGATTCAGATGACGTGGCTCACGACCGGGCTCCTCGCCCTCGTCTTCGGGCTCAACCCGGTGCTCGCCCAGAAGAAGGACGACAAGGCCGCACCACCGGTGGACCCGAAGCAGGCCCTGATCAACGCCGTGGTCGGTGCGACCAACGAGGCCATGAAGGGCGCGGCCGGCACCAGCGTGTTCACGGCCGACCCGGTGGCCAGGACCGTGGTGGCCGACCCGGCCACGACCGTGGCCATGACGCTCGGCATCGACTACCTGAAGGCCTCGGACAACAAGATCTACGCGCCGTTCACGGTGACCCTCCAGCCTGACGTCATCGGCAAGGGCGGCAACCTGGGCGCGTACATCCGCCTCGCGCCCAAGGGCGCCGTGCCGCCCGAGGCGCCGCCTCCGCTGGACCCGAAGGCCCAGAAGGAGAAGGAGAAGCAGGACAAGAAGAAGAAGAAGGGCAAGGAGGCCCAGGACCTGGCCGGCCAGGCCGTCTCGGGCGTCGAGTACCCGTGGGAGGACTTCTACGAGCTGACGGCCGTGCCGCGCGGCCCCGGTGGGCCGCTGACCTTCAGCCGGCCGTTCAGTGTCGTGGCGGGCGAGTACGACGCCTACATCGCCGTGGCGGTCAAGGACCCCGTGGCCGCCCCAGGCCCGATGAAGATCGCCGTCCACAAGGCCACGATCACGGTGCCCAACTACTGGAGCGACGAGTTCCAGATCTCGACCGTCTTCCTTGCCAACAAGGTGACGCCGCTGGCCGAAGTGCCGTCGGGGGACGCCCAGAAGCTCAAGCCGTACGTCATCGGCAACCTCGAGGTCACGCCGACCGTGGACGGCAAGTTCACCAGCGCGGACGAGCTCTCGGTGTTCTTCATCATCTATGGCGTGGCGCTCGGAGACGACAAGAAGCCCGACGTCACCATCGACTGGCAGCCCTACAAGAAGGGGCCGCTCGGCGAGGCCAAGTTCCGTGGCGTGGCGCCCCAGAAGCTGAACGCGGAGACGCTGCCGCCGGGCTTCGACGTCGCGCAGGGCCACCAGCTGGTCGGCAGCCTCAACGTGCCGGTGTCGGCCTTCGAAGCGGGGGACTACCGTTTGGCCATCAAAGTGACGGACAATAAGTCCGGCAAGTCCCTGACCCACGACGTGGCCTTCACTGTCGCCGGCTCCTAGCCGGCAGCAGCTGGGCGGGACGTCCTGCGGGAGATCCCCGCGGTGCGTCCCTGTGGACCTGTCACTGGAGCACCCATGACCCGATCGGTGACGCTGACGGCGCTCGCACTCGGCCTGACCCTCGCCTCCACGGCGACGTCGCAGCCGCTCGTGCAGGCACGCGCGCACAGTGGCCCCGGGTCGGCCGTGCCCGGTGTCGACCTGGTCTCCGGTCGCATCGAGGGTGTGGTCACCGACGACCGCGGCGTCCCGATCTCGGGCGTGGCCGTCTCTGCCCTCGGTCCCGACGCCCTGTTCGGCGTCACCGACCAGGCCGGGCGCTTCGTCTTCTCCGCCGTCCCTGTCGGCACGTACCTGATCCGCGCCCAGCGCGCCGGCTTCCGGGCCTCCGCCCGCGAGTACGTCGATGTCGCGCCGGCGGGCAGCGCCAGGCACATCGTGCGCCTGGCTCGCCTCGGCGGCACCCCGACCGCGTCCTCGGGCGACGCCTCGGCCGACGCCCCACCCCCGGTCATCGCTGCCGGCTTCGGCGGCGCGACTGCCACCATCGCCCCCGCGCCCGGCGCCCGAAAGGCGGACGCCGACACCGACCACGACCACTCCCCCCGCTTGTGGCGGTTGCGCCACATGAAGCGGTCGGTCCTCCGCGATGCGCAGGGCCAGCTGGCCCTCGACGCCATCGAGGACGACCTCGAATGGATCGAGGAGCGGCTCGGCGCCTCCTCGGTCGAGGCCTCGGCCCGCAGCACCACGTCGTTCTTCGGTGGCGATGCCTCGCTCTCGGGGCAGATTCAGTTCCTCACCGCGACCGCCTTCGACGAGGGCCTCACGGGCGAGCCCACCTCGTGGGCCCCGATGCCCGCCGGCGTGGCCTACGCCACCCTCGGCGCGCCGATCGGCAACACCGGCGAGTGGTCCGTGCGCGGCGCCATCGGCCGCGGCGACATGTCGTCATGGATCGTGGCCGGCAACTACGTGCGGCCGACCGAGTCGCGACATGCGCTCGACCTCGGCGCGTCGTTCGCGCTCCAGAGCTTCTCGGACGAAACGCCCGCGGCCCTGCTGTCGGTCCCCGAGCGTCGTCGCGTCGCGGGCACGATCCACGCCTTCGACACGTGGCGCCTGCACAAGCGGGCCGTGGTCACCTACGGCACGCGGTACGCCTACCACGACTATCTGGATCGGCCGACGCAGCTCAGCCCGAGCGTCTCGATGTCCGTGTCGCCCCTCGACAAGACGTGGGTGCGGGTCGCCGTGACCCAGCAGATGCTGGCGCCCGGGGCCGAGGAGTTCGACCCCCGCAACCTGTCGGCGTTCTCGATGCCGCCGCAGCGGACGTTCACGGCCGCCGCGGCAGGCGGTCGCCTCAGCTCGGAGCGTACCCGTCACCTCGAGGTCGGCCTCGAACGGCAGTTCGGGCAGTTCCTCGTGGGCGTGCGTCGCTTCGAACAGGCGGTCGACAACCAGCTCGTCGCGATGTTCGGCGTCGGCGCCCAGGGGCTGGCGCCGGATCTCGGTCACTACGCCGTGGCCAATGGCGGCAACGTCAACGCCGGCGGCTGGGTGTTCGGCCTCGCCCAGGACGCCGGTCCGCGCTTCCGCGGCTCGGTCGAGTACACGGTGGCGCGAGCGCAGTGGTTCGGCACCGGTGACCGCGGCGTCATCGCGGTGATGGCCCCCTCGGCCGATCGTGTCGGCAACGAGCGCATCCACGACGTGACCGCACGGGTCGTCACCGACGTGCCCGAAACCGCCACGCGCGTCGCCGCGACGTGGAAGGTCAACTCGGCGTTCTCACGCCGCAGCCCGTTGCTCGACGACGCCAGCACCGATGCCCGCTTCGACGTGCAGGTGTCCCAGCGTCTGCCCTTCCTGAGCGCGACCGGCGCCGACTGGGAACTGGTCGTCGCGGTCCGCAACCTGTTCCGCGATGGTCAGGCCGTCGGCTCGATCTACGACGAACTGCTCGTGATTCGCCCGCCGAAGCGCGTGGTCGGCGGCGTGCTCGTCAAGTTCTGAGTCGCCTGCGCGCCCCAGTGGCCAGCCCTCACGCAGGGCCACCCTCGTACGTGGGGAAGTGGCCCGACCGCACCGCGATCCAATAATCCGCCAGGCCGATCCCATTCCTTGGAGATGCATGCCGTCACGTTGGCAGTGAATCTCATTTCGTGCGCGATCACGCCAGTTTCACTTGCATGGCGCCAGCAGGATGTCGTCCGCACGTGGAACACCGTTTGCTAAATACATAGGGACACGAGGACACGGCGCCGCTCCCCCGGCCTGTCGCTTCGTCGACCGACCAACGAATGACCGAGGGACTCTGGCCTTCCTCCGCTGACGGACCCCGCCACGTGCAATGGGGTCGTGCCGCCCTTGCCGTGATCGTCACGGCGGTGCTGCTGACCCTTGTCGTGGCGAACATCGTCGTCCGCTTCTCGTGGGTCGAGGTCGAGGACGGGGTGCTGTGGGAGGCCCGCGCCGAGGGCATCGTGGCGGCGACGGTCGGGACGGAGGCCGCCGGGGCGCGTGCCGGCATCCTTTCCGGCGACGTGCTGGTGGCGGTCAACGGCCGGGGCATCGACCGCGTCGAGCAGGTGCTCGATGCCCAACATGGCAGTCAGCGCGGCCAACCCCTCTCCTACGTCATCTCGCGCGCCGGGTACGAGCGGCCGCTCCGCCTCGATCTCGAACCTCTCCCGGATGGCGCCCGGCTCCTGTACTACGCCCTGGCCGCCGTGGCGATCTTCGCGCTGCTGGTCGGCTGCTCGGTGCGCGTGCAGCGGCCGCGCGACCCGGCGACCCTGCACTTCTTCTGGCTGACCGTCGCCTTCTTCGGCGTCTGCGGCTTCTCCTACAGCGGCCGCCTCGATCGGCTCGACTGGTTCTTCTACTGGGCCGACGTGGTGGCGATGCTGGCGTTGCCGCCGCTGTTCGTCCATTTCGCGCTGGTCTTCCCGGAGCGTCAGGACGCCTGGAGCAAGACGCCCCGTGGCCGCGCGATGCTGCCGCTGCTGTACCTGCCGGCGATCGTGCTGGGCCTGGTGCGGGCGTCGGTCCTGTCGGCGGGCGCGCTGCCGGGAGACACCCTCGAGAACTGGGTCGTGGCGCTGGACCGGGCCGAGATGCTGCAACTGGTCGCGGCGCTCGTCCTCGGCCAGGCGATCATGACGCGCGCGCTCGGCAGCCTGCGCTCGGTCACCGCGCGGCGCCAGTTGCGCTGGATCGTCTGGGGCACGCTGGCCGGCGCCCTGCCGTTCGCGCTCTTCTACGGCCTGCCCTACGCCCTCGGCTACCAGCCCTGGGAAGCGCTCGGCCTGCTCGTCGTGCTGCTGGCGCTGGTGCCGCTGGCCTTCGCGTCCGCGGTCGTGCGCTACCGGCTGATGGACGTCGAGGTGATCATCAAGCGCACGGTCGTCTACGCGACGGTCCTGGCCGCGATCGCCACCATCTACACCATCACCCTGCGCTTCGCGAGCGACGTCTTCCTCGGCGGCTCGGAGCAGCACAACTCGGTCATCGCGATTCTGGCCACGCTGCTCGTCGTGCTGCTGGCGCCGATGGTCAAGAACGCCATCCAGACCGCGCTCGACTACGCCCACTATCGCGATCGCTACGACTACCGCCGCGCGCTGCTCGCCTTCGCCCGTGACCTCAATGCCGACCTCGACCTCGATCGCCTGACCGAGCGACTGGTCCAGCGCCTCGCCGACACGTTCGGCGTCGATCGCATCACGTTGTTCGTCGCCTCGTCACCCGGCGCCCACGACGGGTTCGCGGCGCACCGCGCCGTCGGGACGGCCCTCGAATCGGTGCCGGCGCTCAAGCGCTTCTCCGGCATCGGCACGCGCCTCGAGAGCGGGCAGGTCGTCAGCCTGGACGATCCGTTCACGGTGCGGCGGTTCTCGGCCGACGAGGTCCGCTTCTGGCGCGACTGCGGCCTCCACTACTTCGTGCCGTGCCTGGCCAAGGACGGCCCGATTGCCGTCATCGGCCTCGGGTCACGCCCGAGCGGCGAGCCTCTCAGCACCGAGGACCTCACGCTGCTCAACGCCGTCGCCGCCCAGGTGGCCACGGCGATCGAGAACGGCCGACTGTATCGCGCACTCCGCGAGAAGGCCGAGGAGCTGAACCGCATGCGCGAGTTCAGCGAGAACGTCGTCCAGTCGTTGCAGGATGGGCTGCTCGTGGCCGACCTCGACGGCGTCGTGCTGCACTGGAATCCGGCGATGGAGCAGATCGCCGGCGTGCCCTCGGCCCAGGCCGTCGGACGCCGGCTCGACGAGCTGTTCGATCCGGAGTTCCTCGCCGCGGTCCGGATGGCCGAGCGCGGCGGCACCGAAGCCGCCACCATCTACCGCACCCCGCTGGTGTCGCGCCACGCCGACGGCGCGCGCAAGCGCCTGGTCAACGCCGCGATGCACCCGCTGCGCACGTCGAGTTCGACGCAGGCGGGCTCGGTGCTGATGGTCGATGACATCACCTCGCGCGTGCAGCTCGAGGAGCAGCTGCAGATCTCCGAGAAGATGGCCTCGATCGGCCTGCTGGCCGCGGGCGTGGCCCACGAGGTCAACACGCCGCTGACCGGGATCTCGAGCTTCACCCAGATGCTGCTCGAGCAGGCCGACCCCGAGGATCCCCGGACGCGCCTGCTCGAGAAGATCGAGCGCCAGACCTTCCGCGCCGCCAAGATCGTCAACAGCCTCCTGCATCTGTCGCGGCCCGTGCAGAGCGAGACCGGTCCGGTCGACCTGCACGTGGTCATCAACGACGTGCTGTCGCTGCTCGAGCACCAGTTCCGGTCGGCGAGCGTGCAGGTGCGCAAGGACATGCAGGCTGACGCGCCGATGGTGCGCGCCGTCGAGCACAAGCTGCAGCAGGTGTTCCTCAACCTCTTCCTGAACGCCCGCGATGCGATGCCGAAGGGCGGATGGGTCACCATCGCGACGCGACGGGACGGGGATCACCTCTCCGTGGATGTCAGCGACACCGGTGCCGGCATTCCGAGCGAGCACCTCGCCCGCATCTACGACCCGTTCTTCTCGACCAAGCCGATTGGTCAGGGCACCGGGCTCGGCCTGTCCATCACCTACGGCATCGTGCAGGAGCATGACGGCACCATCGTCTGCGACAGCCAGGTGGGTCAGGGCACGCGATTCACGCTGTCCTTCCCGCTCCTGCGGCCTTCACGCGCCGAGTCGGCGGGGACGAGCGCCGGCTGAGGGCGCTCCCAGGACACACTGCCATGAGTACTGCCAGGGGAACGATCCTCGTCATCGACGACGAGGAGGTGATGCGCGAGGTGCTCGAGGCACTGCTCGAGCGTGAAGGCTACGACGTCCGCCTGGCCGTCAACGGCATGGAGGGGCTCGAGCTGGCCCGCGCCCACTCGTTCGACGCCGTCATCGTCGACGTCATGATGCCGGGCATCGACGGCCTGACCGTGCTCGGCGAGCTCCGGGCGATGGACGAGGACCTGCCCGTCGTGATGGTGACCGCCTTCGCGTCGGTCGAGACGGCGCTGTCGGCGATGAAGCGCGGCGCCTTCGACTACATCACCAAGCCGTTCAAGAACGACGAAGTGGCCGGCGTGCTGCGCAACGCCGTCGAGCGCACGCGGCTGTCGCGCGAGAACCGCATCCTCAAGCAGAACCTGCAGTCGCACGGCAGCAAGTTCGCCAACATCATCGGTCGCAGCAGCCGGATGCGGCAGGTGTTCGACCTGGTCATCCAGGCCGCCCCGAGCCGCTCGACCGTGCTGGTGTATGGCGAGAGCGGCACGGGCAAGGAACTGGTGGCCCGCGCGCTGCACAACAACTCGCTGCGCGCCGAGAAGGCCTTCGTCACGGTCAACTCGGGCAACCTGCCGCCCGACCTGCTCGAGAGCAACCTGTTCGGTCACGTCAAGGGCGCCTTCACCGGGGCCGTCGCGCCGAAGAAGGGCCTGTTCGAGATCGCCGACAAGGGCAGCATCTTCTTCGACGAGATCGGCAACGTGCCGCTGGAGACGCAGGCCAAGCTGCTGCGCGTCATCCAGGAACGCGAGTTCATGCGCCTCGGCGGCATCGACACCATCAAGGTCGACGTCCGCATCATCGCCGCCACCAACGTCGACCTGCGGACGATGGTCGACGACGGTCGCTTCCGCGAGGACCTGTACTACCGCCTCCACGTCATCACCGTCAACCTGCCGCCGCTGCGCTCGCGCAAGGAAGACATCCCCCTGCTCGTGCAGCACTTCCTCGAGAAGTACGGTGAGGAGAACAACCGGCGCGATCTCGAGCTGGCGCCCGAAGCCCTCGACATGCTGCTGGAGTACGACTGGCCGGGCAACGTGCGCGAACTCGAGAACGTCATCGAGCGCGCCGTCGTGCTGTGCCCCGGGCCGCGCATCGGGCCGGATCTGATTCCCGACACGGTCCGCATCACGCGCCGCTTCCAGATCCCCAACTTCGTGCTGCCGCCCGAGGGCATCTCCTTCAAGGAAGTCACGGGCGACTTCGAGCGCCGCCTGATCGAGACGACGCTCGAGGCGGCCGGCGGCGTCCAGAAGCGGGCCGCCGAGCTGCTCCACATCAAGCCGACGACGCTCAACGAGATGATCAAGCGCTACGACATCCGTCCCCGTCGCAAGAAGGGTGGCGACGAGGGCGAAGCGCTGAGGTAGCCAGCTCTGCAGCAGCAAGGATCTGCTTCCCTGAAGCAGGGTTCCGGGAGAGGATAGGCGCCTTGGACGCGGCTCCCGGCCATGAGACCTCACGGCATCCTCGCGCGCGCGATCGTTCTCGTGGCTGTCCCCAGCCTCATGCTGGTGGCCTTGATCGTGGCGTTCGTCATCGCGCTGCGACTGCATTCCCGGGCCCAGGAGTGGTCGCTGCACACGCGTGAGGTGCTCGACCACTCGCAACGGCTGCTGACGCAGCTGACCGACGCGCAGAACGGCGTCCGCGGCTACCTTCTCGTGCGGGACCCGAGCCTGGTGGCGCCCTACGAAGGCGTCCGACGCGACCTGCTCCGTACCCTCGATCGCCTGCATGTCCTGACGCGCGACAACCCCCCGCAGCATGCTCGCGCCGTCGAGCTGCGCACGCGGATCGCCGTCGTGCTGAACTTCTACGACGACATCGTCCCGGGCAGTCGCGGCGGCGGCCTGCCGATCGATGACGAGCGGGCCTTCGTCCAGCGTGGGCAGGAGGTGATGGACGGCATTCGTGGCGTCGCACGCGCCTTCGTCCTCGAGGAGCGCCGGCTCGACGACCTCCGCCGGGCCGACCTCCGGGCTGCCGAGCAGCGACTCTTCACGGTGGCCGTCACCGGCGCCGGCGCCTCGCTGTTTGCCGTGCTCGCGCTCGGCCTGTGGTTTCACCGGAGCATCGGGGACCGCGTCGGCCGCCTGACGACGACTGCGCGCACGCTCGCCGAGGGGCGGACGGCGGTCGACCCGATCAGCCGCGACGAACTGGCCGCCGTCGACCTGGCCCTGCACGAGATGGCCGACGCCATCGCCGGTCGCCAACGCGCGGGGGTGAGTGCGCTCGCCGATGCGGTCAGGCTGTTCTCCGCCGCCGGCAGCCGCGGCGCCGTCCTCGACGTCGCCGCGGAGCGGG
>NZ_JALHPM010000108.1:0-23771 GCF_022842525.1 Luteitalea sp. | reverse complement strand
ACTGCTGAGCCGGCGTCGCTATCCTTGCCGGCGCCGGAAACCAGATGAACGAAAACGTCCAGGTTTCTGGTGTCACCGTACGCCCGGGCCCCCTGGCGCCCGTGCATACCTTCTGTCGGTCCACGCCGGCAGCGCGCAAGGCAGGTCAGCACCATGGAACGCATCATCGGCAAGGTCAAGTGGTTCAACAACGCCAAGGGATACGGCTTCATCGAACGCGAATCGGGGACTGACGTGTTCGTGCACTTCTCCGCGATTCAGGGCGCCGGTTTCCGGACGCTCGAAGAGGGACAGCCGGTGGAGTTCGAAATCGTGGACGGCCCCAAGGGACCGCAGGCCGGCAACGTCACCAAGGTCGGCTGAGCGTCGGCCCCTACGCATCGCCATCCTCGTCTGCCGCGGGTTTCACGGCACGCGCCGTGAGCGAGACCTTGCCCTCGTGGCGCGTCACACGGAACCACACTTCGTCACCCGGATGGCGATCCTGCAGGGTGCGCACCTGTTCGCGCACGAGCGAGGCGAACTTGTGAAACGGCACCGCCTCATGCCCATCGTCGCGGCGGGCCTGCATCAGTGACTCATAGAGGTCGCGCAGCTTGTCCATCTCCTGGACGGGATCGCTGAACGTCGCGGCGTGCAGGACGTCGTCGGCGGCGGGCGGAGCGGTGGCCGCCGCCGTCTGGGGGCGGTGGAACGGGCCACCACGACCTTCTTCCCGTGCACGGACGCCGCGATCCCAGAGCTCGGCGAACGACGAATACCGCGCCTGCAGCGTCGAGAACTGGAAGCGCGCCATCGCGTTCTCGATCAGCGTCCGGTCGGAGCGCTTGAACGCCCGGTCGAGGGCCGCCCGGCTCTCGTTCGGCGGCCGGGGCGTGCGCCCGGAGAAGTACATCGTGTACTCGGCTTCGACCTTCCTCAGCTGCGCGGCCAGGGCCTGCAACTCGCGATCGAAGGCGCTCGGCGGCGGCACGGGCCAGGCTCAGCGCGGCAGGAGGAACCAGGTCAGCGGCAGCCAGAGCTCCCGCGCGAACGGCACCGGGCGATCGTCTACCAGGACCTCACAGCCCGGGTAGCGTCCGGCGATGACGAACAGCTCCCGCATGCGGGCGACATCGGCGGGATAGAAGCGCGCGCGGATGCGGAACTGGTCGCCCGTCCCCACCTCGCGATACTCCGCCGAGGCCCTGGCAAGGGTGCAGGCCTCCTCGAAGTCCGGACCGTCGAAGCGCGGAAACACCAGCGTGAACGAGAACGGGATGTCCGCGGCGCCGTAGAGCGCCGTCCGGAGGTCCGGGTCGAGCGCCGCGAGTTCTTCGGGCGTCGGCTGCTCGGTGAGCTCGACGTACGGCCAGAAGTGTTCCTTCGGCTGGTGATCCGGCAGGACCGCGAGGCGGTCGGCGGCGATGGTCTTGGCAGGCGTGTCGGTCATGCGCAGCAGCGGCCGGGTGGCCCGACGGGCGGTCGAGATGGACCGGCCCTCGCGGGAGGGGCCCCGCGGGTGGAATGGTAGCATCGCGGCGATGTCACGGGCGCGCGTCATTCCAGCCGTCGATCACCTGCTGGGGCTCCCGGCCGTGCAGGCGCTGGCGGCGGCGCACGGACCTCGGCGCGTGCGGCAGGCGCTCGACGAGGAGGTCGACCGGTTGCGCGCCGCCCTCGTCGCCGGGCAGACCGACGCGGCCACCCGCGAGTCGGCGGGCGCGCTCATCGTCGAGCGGCTCCAGCACCACCTCGGGGAGACGAGCGAGTCGTCGCTGCGGCCCGTCATCAATGCGACGGGCGTGATCATCCACACCAACCTCGGGCGGGCGCCGCTGTCACCAGAGGCGCTGGACGCCATGCGGCGGGTCGGCGCCGGCTACTCCACCCTGGAGTTCGACCTCGCCACGGGGCAGCGCGGTGCTCGCCACCAGCACCTGACGACCGCGCTGCGCGAGGCCACCGGCGCCGAGGCGGGCGTGGCCACCAACAACACGGCGGCCGGTCTCACCCTGACGCTGGCGGCCATCGCCGCGGGACGAGAGGTCATCCTGAGCCGCGGCGAGCTCGTCGAGATCGGCGGTGGCTTCCGCATCCCGGAGATCCTGCAGGGATCGGGCGCCCGACTGCGCGAGGTCGGCACGACCAATCGCACACGGGTGGCGGACTACGGCGCGGCGATCTCCGAGCGCACCGGCGCGATCCTGCGCGTGCACCCGTCGAACTTCCGCATGGAGGGCTTCACGGAACGGCCGGCGCTGGCCGAGCTCGCCGCCCTCGCGCGCCGGTTCTCCCTCCCGCTGATCGAGGACCAGGGCTCGGGCTGGCTGGGGCTCGACCTGTTCGCGACACACGCCTTCCCCGCCGAGGCGCGCCTGCTGCTGGCCCGCGAGCCCGCCGTGCGCGACAGCATCCGGGACGGCGCCGATCTCGTCGCCTTCAGCGCCGACAAGCTGCTCGGTGGCCCGCAGGCCGGCCTGGTCGTCGGACGCGCCGATCTGATCGCACGCCTCGGCCGTCACCCGCTGATGCGCGCCGTCCGTGTCGACAAGATCACGTACGCGGGCCTCGAGGCGACCCTGCGCGCCTTCACCAGCGGACGTGCCGCCGAGACCGTGCCGGTGGTCCGCATGCTCGCCCTGCCGCTGGACGCCATCGCGCGGCGAGCGACACGACTCGCCGACCTGCTGCGAGCCTCCGGCGTCGAGTGCGACACCGCCGCGGGCCTCTCCACGATCGGCGGCGGCAGCCTGCCGGGCGAGACGCTGTCGACCCGCCTGGTGCGCCTCGACACCGGCGCGCCCGATCGGGTACTCGCGGCCCTGCGTGCGGGACGCCCGCCGCTCATCGCGCGGATCGTCGACGACCGCGTCTGTCTCGATCTCCGCACCGTGCCGGAGGTCGACGATGACGTGGTGGTCCGTGCGGTGCGCGACGTCATGAGCGCCCCTCGTCCTTGACGAGACGGGCCCCTGCCCGGCACACTCGGGCTCCCTCCAGAAAGTGTGAGTCGTCGCGTGAGTCGAGTACGCGTGTGTGGACTGGTGTGTGCAGCGGTGGCCGCGGTGCTGACCGTGGCGGTGACGGTGGACGCGGCAGAGACGTGGACGGAGGTGCGGTCGCCGAACTTCCGGGTCATCACCAACGGCAACGCCAGGCAGGGCCGCGAGGTCGCGGCCAGCTTCGAACGACTGACGGCCGTGTTGCAGCAGGTCGCGAAGATCTCGACGCGCACCGACGTGCCGCTCACGATCATCGCCATCCAGCATGGTAAGCAGTTGCGCACGCTGATCGACTCGGACCGCGAGGATCTCGGCGGCCTGTTCGCCGCAGGCCCCGATGCCAATCTCGTGCTCGTCAGGCTCGATTTCGACCGTGACCTGCGCTACCAGATCGCCTGGCACGAGTACATGCACGTGCTCGTCCACCAGACCATCGGCGCCGCGCCGGTGTGGCTCAACGAAGGACTCGCCGAGATGTACAGCCAGGCCCGGCTCGACACCGACGATGTCCTCCTGGGCATGCCAGCCGACTACCACCTGGCCGCGCTGCAGGAACGGTCCCTGCTGTCGCTGGAGAGGCTGCTCGCCGTCGACCACGGATCGCCGGAGTACACCGAAGACAATCGCGCCACGACGTTCTACGCACAGAGTTGGGCGCTGACCCACTTCCTCGTGCTCGGCGACAACGGCGCGCATCGCCCGAGGCTGATGGCACTGCTCGAGGCCCTCGACGCCGGTGCCACACCCGCCGACGCCACACGACGCGCCCTCGGCGACGTCGCCGCCTTCGACCGGCAGTTCCGTGCCTACATCGGCCGCTTCCAGTTTCCGGCGCTGAAGGCCCGGGTCCCGTTGAGCGACGCCGCCAAGGGCGCGCCGGCGCGGCCCCTGTCGCCGGCCGAGGTCCTGGCCCTCAAGGCGACCGTCGCGGCGATGGTGGGCGATGGGGCTACGGGCACGACACTGGCCGCCGAGGCTGTCGCGGCGGATCGCACGCTCGGCGAGGCGTGGATGGCACAGGCTCGCGCCGCTCGACGAGCCGGCGACCTGGACGCCACCGAACGGGCCCTGGCTCAGGCCGTGTCGGTCGGATCGTCGGATCCACTCGCACATTTCGGCTGGGCGGAGCTGAGGATGCGCGCGCCGGACGCGCCACTGGCCGAGGTCAGCGCGGCGCTCGAGCGGGCGCTGGCACTCAAGCCGGATCTGGCCAGAGCGCTCTCGCTGCTCGGCGTCGTGCGTGCGGCGCAGGACGGCAACACGACGCGCGGCGTCTCCCTGATCACCCAGGCCATCACCCTGGAGCCCGGCAACGCGCGCCACTACCTGATGCTGGCGCAGTTGGCCGCCAACGCTCGCGATGCCGCGTCCACCGACGCCGCGCTGGCCCGCGCCGACCGCGTGGCCCAGGGCCCGGACGAGAAGCGCCAGGTCGCGGCGGTGCGCCAGCAACTGCGCCCGACGCCCTGACCGACGCCGCGGTCGTCGAGGGTTCAGCCCCTGGCCACTTCGAACCTGAGGAGACTGCGCAGCGCGGTGACCAGGAACAGGCTGGTGCGCAGCGGCGGACTCGCGTAGAACGCCGCCCAGGCGTCGGCCTTGTAGTCGTTGTAGGTGGCCTCGCGGTCGGCGTGGCTCTCGAGGTACGCGAGGCGCACCGCGTGGCCGATCAGCGCATCGAGCACGCACGCATCGTCGATCCGGAGCGTCGGGTTCTGCCGGAAGAAGCTCGCCAGCACGCTCAGGGATTCGATGTTCAGCTGCCGATACTCCGCGGCGGCGATCTTGTTGAGCAGGTGTTCGAGCCACAGGGCGAACGCCTTCTCGCCGGGGGTCATGTCACTGAGCACGACGCTGCTGTCGATGCGGTTCCGGCGTTCGAGCTTCTCGCCGATGATCAGCGCCGGCGCATGGCGGAAGATGTTCCACACGTCGGCATAGAAGTGCGCCGGGCGACGGTCGATGATGCCGCGGTGCTGGCGCCAGGCCAGCCAGCCCTCGGATGGCGTCCGCAGGGTCTCGAACCCGAGGTCCTGGCTCCAGTCGAGGTCGTCGCGCGTCACCTGCGCGTGCAGCTGTTCGAGTTGCTGCGGCAGGTCCTCGATGGCGTGGTACTGCTCGAGCATGCTCTGCAGCCGCTGCTGCACGATGGAGGGCGCCAGCGCCATGAGCGCGTCGTAGCCCTCGCCTGGCGAGACCGCCTCCTCACGCGCGATCTGGCTGCTGAGCAGCAGGATGAAGTGACTGACCCGCAGCGTCAGGAGCTCGCCGAACAGCTCGGGGCGTTCCTTGATCAGCACGCCCAGGTACAGCAGGATCTCCTGCGTCAGGACGCGATCGCGTGCATCGTCGCGACAGAAGGTGGTGATCTTCGCCAGCAGCTCGTGGTCGGGGATGGGCTGCGTGATGAGCGATTCATCGCTGTAGGCGCGTCCGACCTGGATGTGCTTCTGTCGGACGAGCATGGCGCCGACGGCGAGGTTCAGATCGCCATCGACCTTGCCGAGCAGACCCGCCGCGCGACGCATGATGGCCCAGATGCGTCGACGTCCCGCCTGCTCGTACACCTCTTCGATCAGCTCGCGCACGGGGCCGGTGTGGCCGCGCATCGCGATGACGGCATCGAGCGACTGGAGGCGGGCCAGCGCCGCCAGCAGCTCGATCTGCTCGTAGAGGTTGTCGGTGCCTGCCAGGCGCGCGAGCAGCGTCGCGGCATCGGCCGTGGTGTCGATGGCGATTTCCGCCGTGGCATCGAGCGGCTGCTGCATCCCCGGCTCGGACAGCACGGTCGAGCGGGCCATGCGCGAGGCCAGCGGGGCCTCGGAGATCGCGAGGGCATGCAGATCGTCGATGCGCTCGACGTTGGCGGTCGGCATCAGCTCGGCGAGACGCCCCCGTCGGACCGGCACGTCCCCGACACGGCCGCTGGCGATGTGCCGCATGAAGCGGTAGAACGACGTCCGGTCGGCTTCGAGCAGCGTGTGCGTGAGCAGGACCGTCACGGTCGGTCGTCCCGAGAGCGTCCAGTTGCGATGCAGGTACGCGAGTTCGCTCTCGAACCGCCGCAGCAGGAAGTCGAGGTCGTAGGCGAGGAAGAACTCCTGCTGCATGAAGAACGACGCCAGGCAGACGCCGATGCGGTCATGCAGCGTGTAGAGGCGGCTGGTGGCGAGGCTCTTCAGGGCCCGCGCCGACCGTCCGCTCAACCCCAGCGACTCGTTGCGGCCGACCTCGCCGTAGGCCAGGGCGATGTCGTGCGGCAGGTAGACGGCGACCGGTGCGATGTCATCGGCTGTCTCGGTGAGGACGCCGTGTTCGGCAAGTTCGCTCTGCAGTGCCGCGTCTTCAGCCAGGCACATCACCTGCACGACGGGCGGCGACGGCGCACGATGACGACGACGGCCCAACGGGTCGATGTCGCTCGGCCGCAGCACGCCGTCGTGGAGCATGCGACCGAGCAGGTACAGACTCTGCGCCCACACGAGCGGCAGGTTGTCGTTCGGATGGCGACGCTGGGATCCGGGCGCGGCGCGCTCGGCGTCGATGGCATCCTCGGGTACCCAGTACAGTTCGGGAAGCAGGTGGAGGCCGTCGCGCTCGATGGCGACCGCTCGCAGACACGACAGGTACGTCTCGGTCGCCGCCGTGTCGCCGCACATCTGGGCGTCGAGCAGCAGGTAGGTGAAGAACAGCGGCCACTCGGACTCGATGTGCGCGAACTGCTGCAACTCCTCCGGCTCGTAGTGCAGGCGGGCCTCATCCTCCAGCACGGTCTGATGTCCGTCGCGCAGGAAGCGCTTGAGGCCGTAGCGACCCGAGAGCCGGCTGACCACCTCGGCCCTCACATGTGCCGCGAACGTCGGGTCGTGGACGGCGAATGCCGGGTACCCGATGATCGACAGCAGCGCGGCGTCGGTCTCCTTGGTGGTGGACTCCCTGGGCAGGATCGACAGCAGGGTCAGGTTCGCCTGCGCGATGTTGTCCGGGACGACGTGGACGACCGACTCCTGGGCGCCGCGTGATCCGAAGAGGTTGAACCCGGCCAGGGCCTCGAGCGCGGCCTTGGCCATGCCGACCGAACTGGCGTTGATCTCGACCTTGCCGCGGTTGTGCTTGTCGCCGCGCTCCCAGATGCCGTAGTCGGGCGTCCGGTAGGCCCGCTCGATGTAGTACACGAGGTTCTGGATGAAGTTGACCTCGTCGCGCGTCCAGATCACCGAGAGCCCGGAGGTGATCATCTGCGTCAGCATCAGCAGGTAGAGCGATGTCGCGTCGATCTGCAGGTGCCCCCAGCCGGTGTCGCTGACCACCGGCGCGCCGGTCTCCGTGTCGTACTTGGCGTGCAGGGCATCGGCGGGATCGCGGCTGTACTTGAATGCCTCGACCTTGCCGGCCTGCGCCATCATCGAACGCAGCAGGCCGCGCATCAGGTGCACGGTGCGGTGCTCGAGTTCGTAGCCGCGCCCGCCGTCGTCGTCGAGCGATCGGTAGGCGAGCGCGAGGCCCCAGACGGCGAGGATGCTGTAGACGTTGTCGCGGACCCAGGCGTCGCGATAGTCGCCGTGGATGGTCACCGCGGTGCTGGCGGGGAGCAGCCCCGTGACCGGATGCTGCTTGTCGAGGATCAGGGACGCGACTTCACGGTAGTAGGCGTCCAGCGTCGTCCGTAACCGCGTCGTGTCCATGCTGTTCGACGTCCTGCGTACGACGCCCCGTGCTGCGGCGTGCTGTGCGTGCTGCGTTCTACGTGCGGCGTGTCATGTGCGGTCAGTGTCCGTACTGGCTGGTGACCCACTCGCGGTAGGCCCCCGACGTCACGCGTTGCACCCAGTCCTGGTGCGCGAGGTACCACTGCACCGTCTGGCGCATCCCGCTCTCGAAGGTGTGAGCGGGCTCCCAGGCGAGCTCCGTCCGAATCTTCGTCGGATCGATCGCGTACCGGCGGTCGTGCCCGGGGCGATCCCTCACGTAGGTGATGAGGTCCTTGTAGCGGCCCGTGGCACGAGGCGCCAGTTCGTCGAGCACGTCGCAGAGCGTGTGGACGACGGCGATGTTCTGCTGCTCGCTGTTGCCACCGACGTTGTAGGTCTCGCCGGGCCGCCCGGCGTCCAGCACCCGCGCGATCGCCGAGCAGTGATCCTCGACGTACAACCAGTCACGCACGTTCTTGCCGTCGCCGTAGATGGGCAGCGGCTTGCCGGCCAGCGCGTTGTGGATGACGAGCGGAATCAGCTTCTCGGGAAACTGGTACGGCCCGTAGTTGTTCGAGCAGTTGGTCGTCAGGACCGGCAGGCCGTAGGTGTGGTGATAGGCCCGCACGAGGTGGTCCGACCCGGCTTTCGAGGCCGAGTACGGGCTGTTGGGCGCATACGGCGTCGTCTCGGAGAAGGCGGCGTCGCCGGGACCGAGCGACCCGTAGACCTCATCGGTCGAGACGTGGAGGAAACGGAACGCCGAGCGCGCCTCGCCGTCGAGCGTGCTCCAGTAGGCCTTGACTTCGTCCAGCAGCCCGAACGTGCCGACCAGATTGGTCTCGACGAAGGCGGCGGGCCCGGTGATCGACCGGTCGACGTGACTCTCGGCGGCGAAGTTGACCACCGCGACCGGCTTGTGGGTGACGAGCAGGCGCGCCACCAGTGCGCGATCGCCGATGTCGCCGCGCACCAGTTCATGCCGGGGGCTGCCCTGGTGGACGGCGAGATTCTCGGGATTGCCGGCGTACGTCAGCTTGTCGAGATTGACGACGCGTCCCTCTCGCCGTGCCAGCCAGTAGTGGATGAAGTTGGCGCCGATGAAACCGGCGCCACCGGTCACGAGGATCGTCGACACCCTAGAACAGTCCCTGGACGCTCTGCACGGCGAGGTTGATGACTCGCGTGGGAAGGACGCCGAGATAGAAGATCGCCAGCGTCGCCAGCGCCAGGCCGGCGACGGCGCCCCGCGGCAACCGCGGCGCCGGGTCGACCGCGACGTCCTCGGACATGTACATCAGGACGACGATGCGCAGGTAGAAGTAGACCGAGATGACGCTCGTCAGCATGCCGATGATGGCGAGGCCGTAGTAGCCCTCCTGCACCGCCGCGGCAAAGACGTACCACTTGGCGACGAAGCCGGCCGTCGGCGGCAGGCCACCGAGCGAGAGCAGGAACACCGTCATGGCCGCGGCCAGCGCCGGGCGGCGATGCCACAGGCCGGCGAAGTCCCGGACGTTGTCGTGCGGATGGTCGTCGGTCGAGAGCAGCGCCATGACGCCGAAGGCCGCGACGTTGGTGACCCCGTAGGCCGCCAGGTAGAACAGCATCCCGGCCTTGCCGACCGAGTTGGCGGCAATCAGTCCCACCAGCAGGTAGCCGCCGTGCGCGATGCTCGAATAGGCGAGCATCCGCTTGACGTTGCTCTGCGCCACGCCCACCGTCGTGCCCAGCACCATCGTCGCCACCGCCAGTGCCGAGACGATCGGCGCCCATTCGGCATGGAGCGGTTCGAAGGCGGAGAGGAAGACGCGGATGAAGGCGGCAAACGCCGCCGCCTTCACGCCCGTCGACATGAAGCCGGTGACCAGCGTCGGCGCCCCTTCGTAGGCGTCGGGCGTCCACATGTGGAACGGCACGGCCGAGACCTTGAAGGCGAAGCCGACGAGGAGCAGGGCCAGCGCCAGGATGGTCATCACGCTCGGGCCGCTGACCTGACTGGCCAGCGTGGCCGCCACCTGCTCGAGCCGCGTGCTGCCGACGACGCCGTACGTGAAGGCGATGCCGTACAGGAAGAACGCGCTGGAGAAGGCGCCGAGCAGGAAGTACTTGAAGGCCGCTTCGGCGCCCGCCTCGCTGCTGCGACGGATGCCGGTCAGCACGTACACCGACAGCGACATCACCTCGAGCGCCAGGAAGATCACCAGCAGGTCGCTCGCGCCCGCCATCAGCATCATGCCGGAGATGCCGAAGAGGGTGAGCGCGAAGTACTCGCCCGACGGGATGCGCTCCCGTTCGACGACCGAGGTCGAGAACAGGATCGTCAGGACACCGATGGCGCACAGCGTGACGTTGATGAACAATGCGAAGTTGTCGGCGCGCATGACGCCGAAGCCGGTGAGGTCGCGCCCCCACAGCAGCACGGACGCCACGGCGGCGCCGGTGAGGCCGATCAATCCGAGCCCGCCGAGCGGCACACGCTCGCCCCTGGGCTGGAAGGACTCGGCCACCATCGTCACGATCGCGGTGAGCGTGACGATGAGGATCGGCATGATCGCTTGCAGGTCGGTCATCATCGGGCTGCCTGCTCCGGAGTCAGGGACACGGACGCCGGGACGGGCTTCGGCGTGGTGACGGGCACGGCCTCGGCCAGCGCGGGCCGTTGGGCGTGGAGGCGCTGCACCAGTCGGTCCACCGACGGCGCCATCGGTGCGAGGAAGAAGTTCGGCACGACACCCATCACGATGGCGAGGACGAGCGTGGGACCGAGGGCCGCCCACTCACGCGGCTCGAGGTCGTGCAGGCCCTTGTTCTTCGGGTTGGTGAGCGGGCCGTAGTTGACGCGCTGGAACATCCAGAGCATGTACACGGCCGAGAGGATGACGCCGGTGGCCGCCACGGCCGCCAGGTCGGGCCGCCAGCGGTAGCCGCCCATCAGCGACAGGAACTCGCCGATGAAGCCGTTCAGCCCGGGCATCCCGATCGACGACAGCGTGATGAGGAGGAACGCCGCCACCATCTTCGGCATGACGTGCTTGAGGCCGCCGAACTCGGCGATCTGGCGCGTGTGCCGCCGGTCCGACAGCATGCCGACGATGAGGAAGAGCCCGCCGGTGCTGATGCCGTGGTTGAGCATCTGGTAGATGGCCCCCTGCATGCCCTGGACGTTGGCCGCGCAGATGCCCAGCACGATGACGCCCATGTGGCTCACCGACGAGTAGGCCACCAGCTTCTTCATGTCGGGCTGCACCATCGCCACCAGCGCGGCGTAGACGATGCCGATGACCGCCAGGGTGCCGATGTAGGGCGCCGCCTGCAGGGCCGCGTCGGGGAACAGCGGGAAGGCGAACCGGATGAGCCCGTACGTGCCCATCTTGAGGAGCACGCCGGCCAGGATCACCGAGCCGGCCGTCGGCGCCTGCACGTGCGCGTCGGGCAGCCAGGTGTGGAACGGGAACAGCGGCACCTTGATGGCGAAGGCCAGCGCAAAGGCCAGGAAGAACCACAGCTGCGTCCGCGGGTCCAGCGTCAACTGATAGAGCTGCAGCAGGTTGAAGCTGTACTGCCCGGTCGCCTGCGCATGGATGACCGCCAGGCCGATGATGGCAATCAGCATCAGCACGCTGCCGGCCATCGTGTAGAGGATGAACTTGACCGCCGCGTACACCCGCTGGTCGTAGCCCCAGATCCCGATGAGGAAGTACATCGGGATGAGCATGGCGTCCCAGAAGATGTAGAAGAGGAACAGGTCGAGCGAGAGGAACACGCCGATCATGCCGGCTTCGAGGGCCAGCAGGAAGAAGCTGAACTCCTTGACCTTCTTCTCGACCCCGTGCCACGACGACAGCAGCGCCAGCGGCGTCAGGAACCCGGCCAGCACGACCAGCCAGAGGCTGATGCCGTCGATGCCCAGGTGGTAGTCGATGCCGAAGGCCGGGATCCACGGCACGCGCTCGACCATCTGGAAGTCGGCAGACGTGCCGTCGAAGGCAGCCCAGACGGCCACGGTGAGCGCGAACACCACCAGCGAGATGCCGAGGGCGATGACGCGCACGAGGCCGTTCCGCTCGCCATCCTTGTTGGGGATGGCCAGCAGGAGCAGGGCGCCGAGCAGCGGCGCAAACACGGTCAGGGAAAGGAGCGGGAAGGTCATCGCGCGAGGAAGTAGCCCAGGACCAGGAGGACGCCCGTGAAGAGCGATGCCGCGTAGACGCGCAACGAGCCGGTCTGCAGCAGGCGCAAGGCGCCGGCCGACTCACGTACCAGATAGCCCGTGCCGTTGACGGCGCCGTCGATGATGCGGACGTCGACCGTCTTCCACAGCACGGAGGAGGAGCCGTCACGCAGCGGATGCACGATCGCCGCGTCGTAGATCTCGTCCACGTAGTACTTGTTCAGCAGCAACTTGTGCAGCGGCGCCAGGCTGCGCGCGGCGCCATCGGCGGCCTCGGGACGCTGCAGGAAGAAGAACGCCGCCAGCCCGATGCCGAGGAAGGCCAGCACGGTCGACACGCCCATCAGCGTCAGCTCGATGCGCGTCTTCTCCGGGTCGTCGTGGCCCGCTGCGGCACCGTGATCGCCGGCCGGCGCGGCATGGGCGTCGGCCGCAGGGGCGGCATGGTCGCTGCCCTGGGCGGTCACGGGCGCGCCATGGTCGCCAGCCACCGCCGGGCCGTGGACCGACGCGGGGTGGAAGCTCGGATGCAGGAACGTCTCGATGGCATTGCTGCCGCCAAGTGCGTGCGGCACACCGACGTAGCCGGCACCGATCGAGCCGACGGCCAGCAACACCAGCGGCATCGCCATCGCCCAGGGCGACTCGTGCGGCGCCCCGTGGTGGCCGTGCCCGTGGCCGTGATCGTCGTGCGCCCCGTGCGCGTCGGCATGGCTGTCGTGCGCGTCGCTCGCCCCGGCCGCAGTCGAGGGGTGCCCGTGCCCCGCCCCATGTTCCGCCCCGGCGGCCGCGAACCGCTCGGCGCCATGGAACGTCATGAAGATGAGGCGGAACATGTAGCACGCCGTCAGCAGCCCGGTGAGGGCGCCAATCGCCCACAGGCCCGTGTGGCCCGTGTAGTACGTCTGGAAGAGGATCTCGTCCTTGCTGAAGAAGCCGGCCAGCCCCGGCACACCGGCGATGGCCGCCGCACCGATCACGAACGTCCAGTAGGTGATCGGCATGTACTTCTTCAGGCCGCCCATCTTCCGCATGTCCTGCTCGCCCGCCATCGCGTGGATGACCGAGCCGGAGCCGAGGAACATCAGGGCCTTGAAGAATGCGTGCGTGTAGAGGTGGAAGACGCCGGCCGAGAAGGCGCCCACACCCATCGCGAGGAACATGTACCCGAGCTGCGACACGGTCGAATACGCCAGCACGCGCTTGATGTCGTTCTGCACGAGGCCAATCGAGCCGGCCAGCAGCGCCGTCAGGGCGCCGATGACCGCAACGACCTGCATCGTCTCGGGCGTGTGGGCGAACAGCTCGGCGTTGCGGCCGATCATGTACACGCCGGCGGTCACCATCGTCGCGGCGTGGATGAGGGCCGACACCGGCGTCGGGCCCTCCATGGCGTCGGGCAGCCAGATGTACAGCGGAATCTGCGCCGACTTGCCGGTGGCGCCGATGAAGAACAGGAACGTCGTCACCGACAGCACGCCCCAGGTCACCTCGACCGGCATCGTCGCGACCTGCTCGGCGATGGCCTTGAAGTCCAGCGTGCCGAAGGCGACGAAGGCGCCGAACATGCCGAGGATGAAGGCGAAGTCGCCGATGCGGTTGACGATGAAGGCCTTCTTGCCGGCGTCACTGGCCGACTTCTTGGTGAACCAGAAGCCGATGAGCAGGTACGAGCAGAGGCCGACGCCTTCCCAGCCGACGAACATGATCGGGAAGCTGGCCCCGAGCACCAGCGTCAGCATGAACGCGGCAAACAGGTTCAGGTACGAGAAGTAGCGGGCGTACTCGCTGCCGCGCTCCTCGTGCATGTAGCTGGTCGAGTAGATGTGGATCAGCGAGCCGATGCCGGTGACCACGAGGATCATCAGCGTCGAGAGCGGATCGAGGCGCAGCGTGAAGGGGACCGTGAAGTCGCCCGACGTGAACCACTCGAAGACCCGCTGCTCGATGACCCGCTGGTCGGCCGCGGCGCCGAAGATCTGCGCCGCCGAGGCCAGCGAGAGGCCGAACGCGACCAGCATCGCCGCGACCGCCACACCGCCCGAGACCCCCTTGGACAGCCGGCGGCCGAGCGTGGCGTTGATCAGGAACCCGATGAACGGGGCAAGGATGATGAACAGCAGCATCGCGTCTTGTCGCCCTACCACTTGAGGGAGGTGAAGGCGTCGGGAGACAGCGTCTCCCGATGCCGGAACAGGGCGATGACGAGCGCCAGGCCGACGGCCGCTTCGGCGGCCGCCACGGTCATCACGAAGAAGGTGATGATCTGCCCCTCGACCGACCCGTTGAACCGACCCAGCGCCACGAACGTCAGGTTGACGGCGTTGAGCATGATCTCCACCGACAGCAGCAACGTGATCACGTTCCGGCGCAGGAAGATGCCGGCCGTGCCGATGCTGAACAGCAGGGCGGAGAGGAGAAGGAAGTGGTTGAGCGTGATCATCGGCGGATGGCGAGCCTCAGACGGTCTTCTTGGCCAGCACCACGGCGCCCACCATGGCGACGAGGATGAGGATCGACGTGACCTCGAACGAGAAGGCGTGGTCGCGGAACAGCATCAGGCCGATGTCGCGTACCGAGGCGACCCGCTCGGCCGCCTGTGGATCCTCGACGAAGGGCACGACCCCGAGCCGGCTCAGGGCCCACAGCAGCATCGCCGCCATGGCCACCGACAGCACGCCGCCATACGCCTTGACGACCCCGGGAATGGGCAACTGCGCCCCGGGCGCGACGTCCTCGCGCGGCGCGTTGAGCAGCATCACCACGAAGAGGAACAGCACCATGATCGCGCCGGCGTAGACGACGATCTGGGTGACCGCGACGAACGGCGAGTCGAGGCCGACATACAGACCGGCCAGCGAGATGAACGACCCGATGAGCAGCAGCACGCTGTACATCGGATTGCGCTGCCCGATCACGCCGATCGAGGAGACCACCGAGATGGTGGCAAACAGGTAGAAGAGCCAGGGGGCCACGATCTCAGCTCCAGTAGAGAACGCCGGCCGCAGTCACCAGCAGGTTGACAATCGACAACGGCAGCAACCGCTTCCAGCCGAAGTCCATCAGCTGGTCGTAGCGGTAACGCGGCAGGGTCCACCGCATCCAGATGTAGAAGAACAGCAGCGCCGCCACCTTGCCGATGAACCACAGCGGCCCCAGCCAGACGGGCAGCCCCGGCATGTAGAAGCCGCCGAGGAACAGGCTGACCGTCACGCCGCAGACGACCACCATGTTGACGTACTCGGCCAGGAAGAACAGCGCGAACGACATCGAGCTGTACTCGGTGTGGTAGCCGGCCACCAGCTCCTGCTCGGCCTCGGGGAAGTCGAACGGCGCCCGGTTGGTTTCGGCGATGCCGGCGATGAAGAAGATGAAGAAGCCGATCGGCGTCAGGAACACGTACCACGCCGGCACGGGCACCACCCCGAACAGCCACCGCCATCCCTGCTGGGCGTCGACGATCTCGCGCAGCGACAGCGAGTTGGCGATCACCAGCACCGACGCGAGCGCCATGGCATACGCCAGTTCGTAGCTGATCATCTGCGCCGAACTGCGCAGGCCGCCGAGCAGCGCGTACTTGCTGTTGGAGGCCCAGCCCGCCAGCACGATGCCGTAGATGCCCATCGAGGTGATGGCGAACACCACCAGCACGGCGACGTTCAGGTCGGCCACCTGCAGCGGCACCGGCTTCTCCAGCAACCCGAAGAAGGTCGTCGGCGGCCCGAACGGGATCACCGCGAAGGCCGCGAACGCCGTCGTCGCCGACAGGATCGGCGCCAGGTAGAAGAGCCACTTGTCGGCCGCCTTGGGCCGCAGCTCCTCCTTGAAGATCAGCTTGACGATGTCGGCCAGGGGCTGCAGGAGGCCGAGCGGGCCGACGCGGTTGGGCCCGACGCGCTGCTGGGCCCAGCCCGAGATCTTCCGCTCGAAGTAGACGAGCACCGCTGCGGAAATCTGCAGCGAGAAGAAGACCACGGTGAGCAGCGTGAGCTGGAAGATCAGACTGGGAGCGATCGTCGGCACGGGCGGGTCTCGTTAGTGCGCAGCGACGGGTTCGGTCGCGCGGAAGTCGCTCTGCACGGGCGACTCGCCCGTCCGGATGTAGGTCTCGTACTCGTCGCGGAAGTGCTGGATGGTGCTCAGCACCGGGGCGATCTCGGCGTCACCGAACGGGCACAGCGTCTTGCCGCCGATGTTGTCGCACACACTCAGGAGCAGCTCGACGTCGCGCGGCTCGCCATCGCCCCGCTCGATCTTGTCGAGGATTTTGTACAGCCAGTCGACGCCCTCGCGGCACGGCGTGCACTTGCCGCACGACTCGTGCTTGTAGAAGTGGATGAGGTTCTTGGCCACCCACACCATGCTGGTCGTCTCGTCCATGACGATGACGGCCGCCGATCCGAGCATCGAGCCGGCGGCGACCATGCCGTCGAAGCTCAGATGCGTATCCAGCTTGTCGGGCAGCAGCACCGGCGTCGACGATCCGCCGGGGATGATGGCCTTCAGCTGGCGATCGCCGCGCATGCCGCCGGCGTAGTCGTAGATCAACTGGCGCAGCGTCGTGTCCATCGGCGCCTCGTAGACCCCGGGCTTCTTGACGTGGCCGCTGACGCAGAACAGCTTCGGGCCGGTGTTCTTCTCCGGGCCGATGGCAGCGAACCACTCGTGGCCCTTCTCGATGATCACCGGGACGTTGCAGATGGTCTCGACGTTGTTGACCACCGTCGGGCAGCCGTACAGGCCGACCACCGCCGGGAAGGGCGGCTTGAGGCGGGGCTGGGCCCGCTTGCCCTCGAGCGACTCGATCAAGGCGGTTTCCTCGCCCGCTTCGTAGGCGCCGGCGCCGCGGTGAATCCAGATGTCGCAATCCTCGCCCGATCCGAGGATGTTCTTGCCGACGTAGCCGGCCGCGCGGGCCTTCTGCAGTTCCGCTTCCATCTGCTGCTGCAGGTGGAAGAACTCGCCGCGGATGTAGATGTAGCAGGTCCTGGCGCCGATGGCCCGGCAGGCGATGACGCAGCCCTCGAACAGCAGGTGCGGATTGCGCTCGAGCAGCACGTGGTCCTTGAAGGTCCCCGGCTCGCTCTCGTCGGCGTTGATGCACAGGTACTTCGGCTTCGGGTTGTCCTTGGGCACGAAGGACCACTTCAGGCCGGTCGGAAAGCCGGCGCCGCCGCGGCCGCGCAACCCCGACTTCTTGACGCTGTCGACGATGGCGTCCGGCGTCATGCCGAGCGCGGTCTTCATCGCCTGGTAGCCGCCGTGCTGGACGTAGAAGTCCAGCGTGTACCCGTTCGGCTCGTTGACGTACTTCGTGAGGACCGGTTCGAACATGGTTACGCGCGCTCCTTCACGAGATGGCAGCCGCCGAGTGACGCCAGGCCCTGCGTGCGCAGTCCGTCGACCAGCGCCGGGATGCGGTCGGGCGTCTGGTGCTCGGCCCAGTGCTCGTTGTTGACCATGATCACCGGCGCCCGGTCGCAGGCCCCGAGACACTCGAACTCCATGACCGTGAACAGGCCGTCCGCCGTGGTCTCGTTCGGCGTGACGTGCAGGTGCTTGCAGAGCTCCGCGGTGACCTGCTCGGCGCCGTTGAGCGCGCATGACAGCGTGCGGCACACCTGCAGCACGTATTTGCCCACCGGCTTCGTGAAGAACATCACGTAGTAGGTGACCACGTCCTCGACGTCGGCCGGCGTGCAGCCGATGACCTCGGCGACGTGCCGCATCGCGTTGCCGGTGATGTGGCCCTGCTGGGCCTGCACCATGTACAGCGCCGAGATGACGGCCGACTTGCGCCGCTCGGGCGGATAGTGCGTGCACAGCTCCTCGAGCTGGGCCCGGTGCTCGGGCGTGAACTCGAAGGCCGGGCCGGCCTCCGGGATGAAGCGCTCGCTCTTGTGCCAGCCCTCGCCATAGGGCATCTGCGGGTGGAAACTCATCGATCCGAATCTCCCATGACGACGTCGACCGAGCCGATGACCGCGATGACGTCGGCAATCAGGCCGCCGGCGATCAGCTTCGACAACGCTTGCAACGCGAGGAATGTCGGGGGCCGCGACTTGACGCGCACGGGCCGGTTGGTGCCATCGGACACCACGTAGAAGCCCTGCTCGCCGCGCGGGCCCTCGATGGGCACGTAGGCGTCGCCGGCCGGCACCGTGAAGCCCTGCGAATAGATCAGGAAGTGCTGGATGAGCGCTTCCATCTCCGAGTAGACCTTGTCCTTGGGCGGCGGCACGATGCGCGGGTCGTCGACGCCCCACTCGCCGGTCGGCGTGATGCGGGCGATCGCCTGCTTGCAGATCTTCCAGCTCTCGCGCATCTCGGCCACACGCGTCTGGTAGCGCGCGAAGACGTCGCCGTCCTGCTTGGTCGGCACGTCGAAGTCGTACGAGGCGTAGGTCAGGTACGGGAAGGCACGGCGGACGTCGTAGTTGACGCCGGATCCCCGCGCGATCGGCCCGAGCAGGCCCATGTCCAGCACGTCCTGCTTGGTCAGGATGCCCACACCCTTGGTTCGACCCAGCCAGATCGAGTTCTTCGTGAGCATGCCTTCGTACTCGTCCATCTTCACGATGAAGCGGTCGAGAAAGGCGGTGACGGCATCGTGGAAGCCGTGCGGCAGGTCCTCGCGCAGGCCGCCGACGCGGATGTAGCTCGGAAACAGGCGGAAGCCCGCCAGCATCTCGTTGATGTTGAGCAGCAGCTCCCGCTCGCGGAAGCAGTACATCATCATCGTGATGGCGCCGATCTCCATCCCGTGGGTGCCGAGCCACACCAGGTGGCTCGAGATGCGCTGCAGTTCCGCAATCAGCACGCGGATGTTCTGCACGCGCTCGGGCACCTCGATGCCGAGCAGCTTCTCCACCGACAGCACGTACGCCAGGGCATTGGACTGCGGCCCCAGGTAGTCCATGCGCTCGACCAGCGGCACGACCTGCTGCCACTTCTTCTGCTCGGCCGTCTTCTCGATGCCGGTGTGCAGGTAGCCGATCGTGGGTTGGGCACTCACGATCTGCTCGCCATCGAGCTCGATGACGAGACGCAGCACGCCGTGCGTGGCGGGGTGCTGCGGCCCCATGTTGACCGTCATCGTTTCGGTGCGGATTTCAGCCATATCGTCGCAAAGGGCTTTCAGCGATGCCTCGTTCAACCGGCGAGGGCGCGTTCGATTTCGTCACACAGCACGTGCAGCACGGTCAGGTGCACCTCCTGCACGCGAGCGGTGTCACTGTCGGGCACCGCCAGTACCTCATCGGCGACCGCGGCCAGGGGCCCCGGGTCGCCGCCGGTGAGCGCCACCACGTGGAGCCCCCGCGCCTGTCCTTCACGCGCCGCCGCCACCACGTTGGGCGACCGCCCGCTCGTCGAGAGCACGAGCAGCACGTCACCCGGGCGTCCGAACGCTTCCACCTGCCGGGCAAAGACCCGGTCGAAGCCGTAGTCGTTGCCGATGGCCGTGATCGCGCTCGTGTCCACCGTCAGCGCCATCGCCGGCCATGCGGCGCGTTCCCGGCGGAACCGTCCGGTCAATTCGGCCGCAAAATGCTGGCTCTCTGCGGCACTCCCGCCATTGCCGCACACCAGCACCTTGCCTCCCGCTGCCAGCGCCGCGACGACCCGCGCGATGGTCCGCGCGAGGCCCCCGACCAGCACCGGTGCCGCCCGGCGGTGTGCCTCGGCCGTGTCTGCGAAGACCTGGAGACACCGCGAGGCGACCGCGTCGCTCATTGCACCTTGAAGCCGGCGCTGACATCGGCGGCCCGCTTCTGCCGCTCGATGTTGCGCACGAACTCCTCCTCGGTGACCTGCAGCGGCGCGCCGGCATCGACGGCCTTGTGAATCTGCACCGGGTAGTCCTTGCGCGCCGGGTGTCCTTCCCAGTCCTCCGGCATCAGGATGCGCCGCAGGTCGGGATGGCCATCGAACGCCACGCCGAACAGGTCGAACACCTCGCGCTCGTACCAGTTGGCATTGGGGTAGACGCCCACGATCGTCGGCACCGTCGGCGTCTCGCCGCCGACCCGCACCTTCACCCGCAGGCGCTGCGCCGGCGGCACCCCGGCCCCGAGCGCGTCGGGCCCCATCGAGACGAAGTGGTAGACCACCTCGAACCGGGGCTCCACGGTCGGCCAGTAGTCGGCAGCGGTCAGCTCGGCCAGCACCTGGAACTGCAGCGCCGGGTGCTCACGCAGTTGCCGCACGACGCGCGCGATGTCTGCGGCCGGCACGATGAGACAGGGCTGATCGACGGCGGGCTGCTCTTCGATCGTCACGTCCGGCAGGGCCTGCCGGAGCGCATCCACTCTGGTCGCGAAATCCATGAAGACTCAGCCCCGGTTCATCAACGGCTGGGGGGTCCGGGCCATCTTCCGCTGGAGCTGGACGATGCCGTAGATGAGGGATTCGGGGCGCGGCGGGCAGCCCGGGACGAAGACGTCGACCGGCACCACCTGATCTACGCCCTGCACGATGGCGTAGTTGTCGAAGACGCCGCCGACCGAGGCGCACGCGCCCATGGAGATGACCCACTTGGGCTCGGGCATCTGGTCGTAGACACGCCGGAGCGCCGGGGCCATCTTCCGCGACAGGCGGCCGGCCACGATCATCAGGTCGGCCTGCCGCGGCGAGCCGCGGAACACCTCGGCGCCGAACCGGGCGATGTCGTAGCGGTTGGCCGCCATCGCCATCATCTCGATGGCGCAGCAGGCCAAGCCGAACGCGACGGGCCAGATGGCGGACCGGCGGGCCCAGCCCACCAGCTTGTCCACCGTGGTCGTCAGAACCGGAATCTCTATATCAGCCATGATCGTGCGTTCGTTTCACTCGGGCGACAGCGGGACGGCGGTCAGTCCTGGGTGTTCCAGTCCAGGGCGCCCTTGCGCCAGACGTAGGCGTACCCGGAGAGGAGAATCACGAAGAACACCAGAATCTGCACGAATCCGGTCCACTGCAGTTCACGCAGCGCGACGGCCCACGGGTACAGGAAGGCCACCTCGATGTCGAACAGCAGGAAGATCATCGCCACGAGGTAGAACCGGACCGACATCCGCTCGCGGGCATCGCCCACCGGCGGCATGCCGCACTCGTACGGCGCCAGTTTCTCGGCCGTCGGATTGCGCGGCCCCAGAAACTGCGACAGGAACACGTTGCCCGCGGCGAAGGAGAAGCCGAAGGCCATCAGCAGCAGAATCGGAAGCCAGCCGTCCATGCAATGTGGTCGCCGCGTGTGCGGCAGAGGTGGCGCTTGTGAAAATGTGCGCAAGCGTGGCCACGTGTGCCCATCACACGCCTCCCGCTCGACCCGTCTCCCCGGCGACCGTGCCGGCAAGACCTGAACCCGTAGATGCTAGCCCGCCTCGCACTCATCTGCAACGGAATCCGGGCACCGGGCACCGGGCACCCGCGAACCGGGCTCGGAGAACCCGGTCGGAGAACCGGGGTCGGGTAGGGCCGGTTCTCCGAACCGGCCGTCAGCGGCCCGCTCGGAGAGCGGGCCCTACCCTGAGCCGTGAGCCCTGAGCCGCACGTGTGCAGTACTGTGTGTCTGCCGTGCGCGTCGCCTGGTTCTCCCCATTCCCGCCCGTCCATTCGGGCATCGCGGCGTACAGCCTCGACGTCCTCGAGGGCGTTCGCCACCACCACCGCGTCGACCTGTTCGCCGACGACCCGGTGTGGCACGCGGCCGGCGGGCGTCTCCACGCCGGCCAGGGCGAGACGATTGCCCCGCTGGACGGACCGCTCGGCCTGCCGCTCTACCGCGCCTTCGACTTCACCGTCCTGCACGACCGCACCCCGTACGACCTCATCGTCTACCAACTCGGCAATGCGGCCTGCCACCGGTTCCTCTGGCCCTATCTGCTGCGCTGGCCCGGTCTGATCGTGCTGCACGATGCCGCCCTGCACCACGCCAGGGCCCAGGCCCTGCTGGGTGACCGGCGCGCCGACGCCTATCGCGCCGAATTCCGGTTCAACCACCCCGGCGTCGACCCACGGGTCGCCGATTTCGTGGTGGCCGGCCTCGAGGGGTCTCCCTATTACCTCTGGCCCATGCTCCGCCTCGTCATGCGCCGAGCCCGCGCCGTCGTCGTCCACGGCGCCCCGCTCCAGGAGGCGCTGGCCGACGAGTTTCCCGACACACCGCTTACGACGGTGTCGATGGGGGTTCCGGATCCATGGGAGGACCCAAGTGCTGCGAGTGCCGGGCATGCCGAACGCCCGATGACGGCCGAGTCGGAGACCCGGACCTACCCACCCACCTCTGTCGCAGCCGATCCCCGGCGAGACGCAGTGGTGGCGGCGTTCGGGGTCATCACGCCGGAGAAGCGCATCCTTCCCCTGCTTCGCGCCGTGGCGGCCCTCCGGAGCGAGGCCCCGCACGTCCGGGTGCGGCTCGTGGGCGAGATCGGGGAGCACTACGCGCTCTGGCAGGACGTGGCGGCCACCGGGACCCGCGACCTCATCGAGGTGACGGGGTACGTGGACGACGAGCAGCTGGCGGCCGAGCTGCGGGCGGCCGACGTGTGTGTGTGCCTGCGGTGGCCGACGGCCCGGGAGACCTCGGCCTCCTGGCTCCGCTGCCTGGCGGCCGGCAAGCCCACCGTGGTCCCCGACCAGCTCAGCACGGTAGACGTGCCAACCCTCGATCCGCGGCACTGGCAGCTCAAGCACGACCGCACGGACGCCGTTGCGGTGTTCCAGCCGCCGGATCCCTCCCGGGCCGTCGCCGTGTCCATCGAACTCGCGGACGAGGAGGCCATGCTCCGGCAGGCCCTCCGGCGCCTCGTCGCCGATGCCGATCTGCGCCGACAGCTGGGCCGTCGTGCCCGGGAGTGGTGGGCTGGACGGCACACGCTCGCTCGCATGCATCGGGATTACGAAGCCGCCCTGGCGTGGGCCGTCACCCAGCCGGTGCCGGAGTGGCCGGCCGACGCGCCAGCCCACCTGCGTCCGGACCCGTCGGCGTGGGCGCGATCGCTGACGGCGGCGTTCGGGGTGGAAGTTGATATTCTCGGGAGTCGGGAACCCGGAACCGGGAACCGGTGACCGGTGACCGGTGACCGCCGACTTTCCCGATCCGACCATCACCAGCAATGACGATTCAACTCAACGGCGAGTCCTATGAAGTGCCGGCGCCCCTGACCGTGGACGCCCTGCTGGCGCGCCTCGAGATCGACGCGCGGCGCGTGGCCGTGGAGCTCAACGAGTACGTCGTCAAGAAGGCGGCCTATGCCGACACCATCGTCGGCCCCGGCGACGCCGTGGAAGTCGTGAACTTCGTGGGCGGCGGCTAGCGTGGGTCCGGCTGGCATGGCTCGGCCGACCAGGGCCGCTCTCGGTGCGCTGCTCTTCCTCGCACTGCTGCACGCCTGGCTGCATGCGTCGACCCGCCCGCTCTTCCAGGTCTCCGACGAAATCAGTTACCTGTCCGCGCTGCAACAGCGGATCTACGCGACCGAGCGGGCCGGCACCCTGGTGTACACGTGCGCGGCCCCCCCCGAGGGCGTGCCACTGCCCGTCGATCCCGGTGGCAAGGCGCTCTTTCAGGGCGTCGGCAGCTGGGCCCTGGGCCGCCTCTGCGCGTCCGGCCTCGAGAGCACGGTCGTCTTCTGGGTGCTGCGACTGGGCTGCGGTCTCACGCTGCCGCTGCTCGTGTGGGTGACGCATCGCCTCGCGCGCACCGTCGCCCCCGACCGCCCCGCGCTCGCCCTGGTGGCAGCCGCCGGCGTGGCGCTGCAGCCCATGGCCGCCACCGTCTCCGGCGGCATCACGCCCGACAGTTTCGCCAACGTGCTCGGTGGCCTCTGCCTGCTGCTGGCCACCCGCCTGGTCCTCCGTGACGGGGCCTGGTGGGAAGTGCCGGTGATGATCGCGGCCGCGGCCGCGGCGCGCGCGGCGGAGGACGCGGCGGCCTTCCTG